>NZ_JBKKKY020000005.1:0-82416 GCF_046613545.2 Aphanothece microscopica RSMan92
GGGGCGGATGACCACTGCATGCTGAACCTGCTGCTCGCCCAACTGGTTGCCCCGCCTCTGCAGCAGGGACCTGTCCGCCTCCCCGCCCAGGAACGACAGCCGCTGCCCAGGGAGGTTTCGCCCGCCGTGCCGATCGAGCTTCCGGCCGCCGCCCCGACGGAGGCTCCGCCGGCCGAGACCCCCGGCTCAGCTGAGCCCGGTGCTCCGCCGTTGTTCCCAGCCCCTCGTCTGGAGGGCACGAGCCCTTACCCATCAAGCGCGATCGAGGCCATCCTTAAGCCTTGTCGCCAGGTCGCCGATCCAGGCGAGCGCGTCCAGGCCTGTGCCGCAGCCCTCACGGCTCGTTTGGTGCTGGACGGCTACATCAACACCCGGGTCTATGTGCGTTCGACCGCCGATGGCGGCGAACTCGAGATCGTCGAAGGCCGTCTGGTGGAGGTACGCGTCGTGTCGGAGGACCCCTGGCTGCAGCGCCGTGTCCAACGTCTGCTGGCGCCCCTGCGGGGCGAGGTGCTCCGGGTTCCCAGGATCGAGCGTGAACTGCAGCTGCTGCAGCAGCTGCCCGTTGTCGGGGGCGTGCGCGCCAGTCTCTCCAGGCTCGGGTCCGATCCTTCCCAGGGCACTCTGGCCGTCACGGTCGAGCGGGCCCGGCAGCCTCTTCAGGGCGAGTTCAGCCTGCGCAACGACGGTTCGAACGGGTCAGGGGAGGCCCGTCTCCTGGGCACCCTGTTGAAACCTTCGCTGTTCAAGGATGGCGACATCCTCCTCCTGAATGGTGAGGTCAACACCACTGACGAGCCTGAATTCGGCTCGGCCATTGGCTCCCTCAGCTACACCCTGCCTCTGGGAGAGCAGTTCAACGTCACCGGGGCCTTTGGATACAGCCGCAGAAATCTGGTCGAGCTGGAGGATCCCCTCGATGAGTTCTCCACGGATCAGTACCAGGGGCTGGGCCAACTGGAATGGGTCTTCCATGAATCCCTCAGCCAGCGGTGGAGCTTCACCCTGGGCTACACCGCCTCACGGGGGGAGAGTCTTCTCGATGGTGACCCCTTGCCCCAGGAGGTCCCCGAGACCCTGAGGGAGCCCAGGAACGGCTATCTCCGGCTTGGCCTCAACGGCAGCGGCTTCGGCCGTCGCTTCGGCTGGAGTGGCACCACCTACCTGCTCCAGGGGATCAGTCCCGCGACCCCGGCCGATCAGCGGCGCGAGCTGGCCGAGATCGACATCCGCCCCGGACAGGCCACGGCCTGGGGAGCCCTGGTGGCAGCCAGCTGGGCCCTGGCCCCGGGGTGGCAGCTGAGTGCCAGTGCCGGTGGCCAGGTGGCCTTTCAACCGCTCACCGATCCGATGCGCTTCACGCTGGGCTCCGATGTGGGACTGCGGGGCCTGCCGGCCCAGTTCGTCAGCGGCGACAGCGGCTGGCTGGGAACCCTCGAGCTTGGCTGGACCTTCTGGCAGAACCCGCACCATGCCCTGCAGCTGGTGCCGTTCATCGGCGCCGGGGGGGTCTACACCACGCTGCCCGCCGACACGATCAGCGACACGGTCGGATCCGGTGGACTGCTGGTGCGCTGGCAGGCTGCCAGCGCCTGGCTGGTCGAAGTGGGCTGGGTTGACCAGTTCGCCACCCAGGACAACCGTGGCCCCTGGTCGGACTGGGCTCTTGGCCAGGGTTTCTACGGGCGCGTGCAGTATCGCTTCTGAGTCACCGCAGCTAGGTTGCCTGGGTCGTGGCGAACCGCCACCGTCCTGATCCCGACACCCAATGCAGGCCAACCCTTCTGAGCTCGCCAATCCGCTTGATCCGACCGATCCGTACGCCCGCGAGCATCAGATCTTCCCCTGCCTGAGTGATGAGCAGATCGCGCGATGCAGGCGCTTCGGCACTCAGGAGAGCCTGCCTCCGGGCACCGTTCTGTTTGAACGGGGACAGCACAGTGTGGACTTCTTCATTGTGCTCAAGGGCTGCATTGAGATCTACGAGCATCGGCACACGGGGCCCAATGTGATCACCGTTCACAGGGAGCGGAACTTCACAGGTGAGCTGGACCTCTTCAACCATCGCAAGATCCTGGTCTCCGGCCGCATGGGTGAGGAGCCTGGCGAGGTGATCCGCGTTCATCCCCAGGATTTCCGGCGCATGATCACGGCGGAGCCGGATGTGGGGGAGATCATCACGCGAGCCTTCATTCTCCGCCGCACGGCCTTCATCTCCCATGAACAGGGGGGCGTCACCCTGGTGGATCGGGAGAAAAGTGGTGACGGTGTACGGATCGAGCGCTTCCTGCGCCGCAATGGCTACCCCATCAGTCTGATGGATCCTTCCTGTTCAGACTATGCCTCGGTCGTGGATCGCTATGGCCTGCAGGAAGCCCAGATGCCTGCGGTGGTCATCCACCTCAATGAGGAGATCCTCTACAGACCCTCCAACCATGAGCTGGCCCTGGCGCTTGGCCTGGTGGAGGATTTCGATTGTGGTCATGTCTATGAAGTGGCCATCGTTGGAGGTGGTCCTGCCGGTCTCTCCGCTGCGGTCTACGCGGCCTCTGAAGGCTTGCGCACCATTCTTCTCGAGGGGGAAGCTCCGGGCGGGCAGGCCAGCACCAGCTCAAAGATCGAAAACTATCTCGGCTTCCCCACGGGGATCTCAGGCCAGGCCCTGGCTGGCCGAGCCCAGGTCCAGGCGATGAAGTTCGGTGCGACCATCGCCCTGCCGATCGAGGTCACAGGCCTGGACTGCAGCCGCAGTCCGTTCGCGCTGACCTTGCGTCGCGGTGAGGCCCGGCAGCAGACCTTGCGCGCCAAGACCGTGGTGATTGCCACCGGGGCCACTTACCGCACCCTGGATGTTCCCAATGGACGTGATTATGACAACCGTGGTATCTACTACGCGGCAACGGCGATGGAAGGGGAGCTGTGCCGCCATCAGGACGCCATTGTTGTGGGTGGAGGTAATTCGGCGGGGCAGGCGACCGTTTTCCTCTCCTCCCATGCCCGGCATGTTCACCTGTTGATTCGGCGTGAGAGCCTGGTTGACACCATGTCGAATTATCTGATCGAGCGCATTCTTTCCTCCGATCGCATCACCCTCCATCCCTTCACGGAAATCGTTGGCCTGGATGGCGATGGCCACCTGGAGGAGGTGACCTGGCAGAACCTGCAGACCGCAGAACGGGAAACCCTGCCGATTCGTCACGTCTTTCTGATGATCGGTGCCAAGCCCAACACCGCATGGCTGGACCACGGGCTGTCCATGGACGACAAGGGCTTCATCCGCACGGGTCTGGATGTGGTCCGGGATGGCTCCTGGACCGACTCCCACCGCCAGCCGATGATGCTCGAGACGAGCCAGCCCGGCATCTTCGCCGTGGGTGACGTGCAATCCGGTTCCACCAAACGGGTGGCCTCGGCGGTCGGTCAGGGGGCGATGTCGGTCAGCCATGTCCATGCCGTGCTCGCGGAGCTGGCCGCCCGGGCATGAGACTTCTGGCGGCCAGCGCCAGCACCACCGCATTGAGCAGGTGCCAGAACAGGTGGGTGCCGACCGGTTGCCAGGGACACACCCACTGATCGATGGTGCGCAGCACCAGGGACAGGCCGAAGGTGCCCGCCGCCATCAGCAGCCAGGGGCTGCCCCGTCGCCGTCGGTCGTGCCAGCCGATCGCCAGCAGCACCAGCAGCGTGGGCCCGTAGGCCAGCGAGCCGTTGAGCACCTCGCCGGCGCCGCGGCTGGCGAGGGTGGCGATCAGGAACCCGGCGGTCAGCCCCAGGGCCGGGCCGGGCGGGAGTTTCGCGCGCTGCCGCAGGTAGATCCAGAGAAAGGTGAGCTGGAACAGGAGAATCGGGATGACGTCCGCCAGCAGGGCCCAGGGCGTGGCCAGGGTGTGGAACAGCGTGCTGCCCACCCCGATCGCCACCACGAGCACCACCAGGGTGCCGAGTTGCCGGCCCATGCCCCCCATCAGCCGCCGGGCCGAGGCCCGGATCCAGCAGGCCGCCAGCAGGAACGCGCCGTTGCTGAGGGCATTCATCGGCTCGGCCAGCAGCCCGGGCCCCAGCCGCTCGCAGTAGAGATCAAGGGTCAC
The DNA here is from genome assembly GCF_046613545.2 of Aphanothece microscopica RSMan92. NCBI lineage: Bacteria > Bacillati > Cyanobacteriota > Cyanophyceae > Chroococcales > Aphanothecaceae > Aphanothece > Aphanothece microscopica. The sequence continues at coordinate 4,089 of NZ_JBKKKY020000005.1, forward strand.
GTCGGCCCGGCGGGGTCCGGTCGCCGGTCACTCAGTGCCATGGGTCAGTCCTCGAGGCTGACGAGGTCCTTGAGCTGGCCCACGTCCAGACCCCCGAGCCAGTCTTCGCCGGAGCCCACGATCTCCTCGGCCAGCCGGGACTTCTCCCGGATCATCCGGTCGATCTTCTCCTCCACCGAGCCGCTGGTGATGAACTTGTGCACCAGCACCCGGTTCTGCTGTCCGATCCGGTAGGCCCGGTCGGTCGCCTGGTTCTCCACCGCAGGGTTCCACCAGCGGTCGATGTGGAACACATGGCTGGCCCGGGTGAGGTTGAGGCCCACACCGCCGGCCTTGAGCGACAGCAGAAACAGCTGGGGGCCCCGGGGGTCCTCCTGAAACCGGTCGACCATCGCCTGGCGCTCGGTCTTGCTCGTGCTGCCGTACAGGAACGGGACTTCCTGGCGCCACTTGCGCGCCAGGTGGGCCTGGAGCAGCAGACCCCATTCGGCGAACTGGGTGAACAGCAGGGCCCTGTCGCCCGCCTCGATCACCTCTTCGAGGATCTCCTCGAGCCGCTGCACCTTCGCGCTGCGGGCGGTGAAGCCACTGGCGGCAGCGTCGCTGAGGGCCACGTCGGCACTTTCCCGGAGTGCCAGAGCCGGATGGTTGCAGATCTGCTTGAGCTTGGTGAGCAGCGCCAGCACCTGGCCGTGCTTCTGGCCCAGCGGGGCCCGGGCGATGGCCTCGAGGCTCTCGTCCACCGTGCGGGTGTAGAGCTTCCTCTGTTCAGGGGCCAGACCCACCCATTCACTCAGCTCCACCTTCTCGGGCAGGTCGGAGATGATCGACCGGTCGGTCTTCAGACGGCGCAGCAGGAAGGGGCCCACCCGGGCCTTCAGGTCGCGCAGGGACGCCATGTCCCCATAGCGCTCGATCGGCAGCCGGTAGCGCTGGTGGAAGAAGGTTTCATCACCCAGCACCTTGGGATTGAGGAAGTCCATCAGGGCCCACAGTTCGCTGACCCGGTTCTCCACCGGCGTGCCGGTGAGCGCGATCCGGAACCGGCTGTCGCGGCCGACCTGCGCTGGCCTGGCCAGGTCGCGTGCGGCCATGGACTGTTTGGCGTTGGGGTTCTTGATCGCCTGGGCCTCGTCGATCACCACCCCCTGCCAGTCGATGCTCTCGAGCAGTTCGCTGTCGCGCTGCAGCAGTCCGTAGCTGGTGAGCACCAGATCGACGCCCTTGAGGGCCTTGGTCAGGGCGGCTTCGGTGGTGGGTCGGCGGGGGCCGTAGTGCTCCCTCACCGTCAGCTCCGGCGTGAAGGCCGCCGCCTCCCGTTTCCAGTTGGTGAGCACCGAGGTGGGGGCCACCAGCAACACCGGTCGCTTGAGTTCCTCTTCGGCCTTGAGATGCTGGAGGAAGGCCAGCAACTGGATCGTCTTGCCCAGGCCCATGTCGTCGGCCAGGCAGGCACCCTGGTCGAAGCGGTGCAGGAAGGCCAGCCAGCCCAGGCCCCGTTCCTGGTAGGGCCTGAGCTGGCCCGCGAAGCCCGGCGGGGCCGGCAGGGGATCCGGGGCCTTCTGCTGGTGGTACTGCTCCAGCACGGCCTGCAGCCGCGGACCGCCCGTGAAGGCATGGACCGGAAGGCGGTGGAACGTGTCCCCGGCGGTGGCCGTGAGCCGCAGGGCGTCATCGAGACTCAGGCCGAGCTTGGCGGCGCAGAAGCGTTCGGCGTTGCGCAGATCGTTGGGCCGGAGCTCGATCCATGCCCCCTTGTGCTGGACCAGGGGGCTGCGCTTGGCCTCGAGCCGCTCCAGGTCGCGCAGGCTCAGGGTGACCCCGCCGATCATGAATTCCCAGGTCCACTCGAGGCTCTCGCCGAGGGTGAATCCCCGCGAACGGGCCGGCAGTTCCGCCGTGATGGCCAGGCCGAGGCGGCTGGCCAGTCCGCCGGAGAGGCTGGCGGGCAGGATCACGCCCACGCCCACGTCCCGCAGCTGGCTGGCCGCCGTGCGCACGAGCACAAAGGCTTCGGCGGGGGTGAGTTGCATCCCCTCCGGCGTGGCGGAATCGAGCCCCCGGGCGATCGGTTCGAACACGGTGATGGCCCGGCCCAGGCCCTCGAGCAGCAGTTCGCTGGGCTGGGCGACGGCCACCTCTCCGAGCTGGAGCCCCCGATCGCCGCTGGCCCAGGCGACCGCGGCCGGGACCTTCAGGCTGGGATCGGCCTCGGCCTGCAGGCTGAGCTTCATCTCCCACAGATCTTCGCCCTCCGCTGGCGTGAACAGCTCCAGGCAGGCCCGCGCCGGAGCGACCTTCCCGGCCACCCCTTCCCGCCAGTGGTGGGTGGCGATGGTGAGGCGTTCCAGCTCCTCCTCATCGAGGTTCAGGGTCCCATCGCCCTTGCCCAGCGCCTTCTGCCAGGCGGTGAGCAGCGGGTCGAGGGCGTCGTTGTCCGGTTTGAAGTCGACCCGCAGCTGCCCGTCGAGCAGGGCTTCCAGCAGGCTGGCCACCCGCAGGCGGCCACTGCCGGGACGGCGGCAGGCCAGGGCCGGATCGCCCATGGGCCCGGCGGCCAGGGCACAGGTGGCCACCTGGGGGAGGCCGATGGCGAGCTCTTCCAGCCGGCGGCGGTCGTCCTCACGGTTGAGCAGGGGGAGCCAGCGGGCCTTGCCGTCCTCGATCTGCGGGAGCCAGCGTCCCCGTGCGATCAGGCTGAGGGCCCAGCGCTGCAGGTGGGTCCACCAGCGCAGCTCATCGGCCATTTCGGGATGGTCGCCCGCCAGGGGGAGGAGGCTGAGCCATTCGGCGGCTCCGGCGGGATCGAGGGCCCAGCCCGAGACCTGCCAGGGCCACCACTCCAGCTGCTTGGGAATCGGTTCACCGGCCTGCAGGGGCAGGCCGCTCCAGGGGGCAGGCCCGGACTTGCGCCCCCGCGCGGCCTGGCGACGGCTCGGCAGGGTGAGGGTGGCCCGCGCCGGTCGCAGTGCCTCGGACCAGAGGTCGTTGTCGTCGAGCCACTGGGCCAGGGTGTCCTCGTCCAGGGCCAGGGGATGCTCCGGAGCCTCGTGGCCGGGCACGGTCGGCGTGGCCACGCGCCAGGTGTCCGCCCAGAGAAACAGCCGCCCACCGGCACCCTCCGGGGGAAACAGCCAGGTGGCGTGCAGCAGGCTCATGGGGCGGACAGGACCGCGACGGGGGATGGAGCGGTGGCCTCTAGGACCGGTTCAGCGGCGGAAAACGCCTTGCCAGGTGCTGCCCTCCGTGCAGCAGCACGGCTGCGCCGATCAGCGGCAGCCAGGCCCGCCCGAGCCCCATCATCACAGCCGGCGCAACCGCCAGCAGGCCCGACGCCAGGGGCTGATCCCCGGGCCAGGGGGCCAGGGGCGGAAGCCCCAGGCTGTGGATCCCGCACACGGCTCCCACCAGTCCGGCCTGCAGGTGGTTGTCGTCAGGATCGACCCGCTGGAGGTGGAAGGCCAGCAGTCCGTACAGCACCCCACAGCCTCCGGCCCGCAGGGCCGGCTCCAGCCCCAGGGGAAGGCCCAGCAGCAGCGCGGCGACCCCGGCCCCGAGGGCCCAGGCGATCGACCGCAAGCGCAGCTGGGCCCGGTAGCCGGGAGCCGGCACGGTGGGCTTCGGGGCAGACGGCGCGCTCAAGGAGGGGCGACGGGGAGAGGGCGGCAGGTGCGGGGAGCGGGGGGAGGTCCGGAGCCTGCACCGACCCGGTGCTGGGCGATCATGCCCTGCTGAGGGCTGAACTGGTTGACCATGGCCGCCACGACCGCGCGCACGTCCCATCGCGAGCGCTCCCATCCGCGTTCCGGTGCCGACATCCGGGCGGCGTTCCTCGACTTCTATCAACAGCGGGGTCACCGGCCCATGCCGAGCGCCTCGCTGGTGCCCGACGACCCCACGGTGCTGCTCACCATCGCCGGCATGCTGCCCTTCAAGCCGGTGTTCCTCGGCCAGGCGGAGCGGCCGGCGCCGCGGGCCACCAGCAGCCAGAAGTGCATCCGCACCAACGACATCGAGAACGTGGGACGCACGGCGCGTCACCACACCTTCTTCGAGATGCTGGGGAACTTCTCCTTCGGCGACTACTTCAAGGAGCAGGCGATCCAGTGGGCCTGGGAGCTGAGCACCGAGGTGTACGGCCTCTCGCCACAGAACCTGGTGGTGAGCGTCTTCCGGGAGGACGACGAAGCCGAGGCGATTTGGCGGGATCGGGTGGGGGTGAACCCGAAGCGGATCATCCGCATGGACGAGGCCGACAACTTCTGGGCCTCCGGCCCCACCGGCCCCTGCGGCCCCTGCTCGGAGATCTACTACGACTTCAAGCCCGAACTGGGGGATGACGGCATCGATCTGGAGGACGACAGCCGGTTCATCGAGTTCTACAACCTGGTGTTCATGCAGTACAACCGCGACGCGGAGGGCACCCTCACGCCGCTGGCGAACCGCAACATCGACACGGGCATGGGCCTCGAGCGCATGGCCCAGATCCTGCAGGGCGTGGCCAACAACTACGAAACCGATCTGATCTATCCCTTGATCGAAACGGCGGCCGCTCTGGCGGGGGTGGACTATCGCCTGCTGGACGAGAAGGGGCAAACGTCGCTCAAGGTGATCGGTGACCACAGCCGCGCCATCACCCAGCTGATCGGCGACGGCGTGACGGCCAGCAACCTCGGCCGCGGCTACATCCTGCGGCGGCTGCTGCGCCGTGTGGTGCGCCACGGCCGGCTGCTGGGCATCGACAGGCCCTTCCTGAAGGCGATGGGGGAGGCCTCGATCGCCCTGATGCGCCAGGCCTATCCCCAGCTCGACGAGCGCCGCGCCGTGATCCTGGCCGAGCTGGAGCGGGAGGAGGGCCGCTTCCTCGAAACCCTGGAGCGGGGCGAGAAGCTGCTGGCCGAGGTGCTGGCCACCAGCCCGAAGCAGATCAGTGGCGCCCAGGCCTTCGAGCTCTACGACACCTACGGTTTCCCCCTCGAACTCACCCAGGAGATCGCCGAGGAACACGGCCTCACGGTGGATCTGGAGGGCTTTGAGGCCGCCATGGAGGCCCAGCGCCAGCGGGCCAAGGCCGCGGCCGTGAGCATCGACCTCACCGTGCAGGGTGCCATCGATCAGGTGGCCGGGTCCCTGGAGGCCACCACTTTCCGGGGCTATGAGGCCCTGGAGCACCCCAGCTGCGTGCTGGCCCTGGTGGTGAACGGTGAGCCGGCGGAGCGCGCCGGGGCCGGCGATGCGGTGCAGGTGGTGCTGGACAGCACGCCCTTCTACGGCGAAGGCGGTGGCCAGGTGGGCGACCGGGGCGTGCTGCTCGGCGGCGGCGACCAGACGGCGGTGGATGCCGGGGTGATCGTGAGCATCGAGGCGGTGAGCCGCAACCGCAGCGTGTTCGTGCACAGCGGTCGGGTCGAGCGGGGCATGCTGGCCGTGGGGGATCTGGTGACGGCCCGGGTGGATGCCGCCTGCCGCCGCCGCGCCCAGGCGAACCACACCGCCACCCACCTGCTGCAGGCGGCCCTCAAGCAGGTGGTGGACCCGGGCATCGGCCAGGCCGGCTCGCTGGTGGATTTCGATCGCCTCCGCTTCGACTTCCACTGCCCCCGCGCGGTGACGCCGGAGGAGCTCCAGCGGATCGAGGCCCTGATCAATGGCTGGATCAGCGAGGCCCACCCTCTGGTGGTGGAGGAGATGGCGATCGAGCAGGCCAGGGCCGCCGGTGCCGTGGCGATGTTCGGCGAGAAGTACGCCGATGTGGTGCGGGTGGTGGATGTGCCGGGCGTGTCGATGGAGCTCTGCGGCGGCACCCATGTGACCAACACCGCCGAGATCGGGGTGTTCAAGATCGTGGCCGAGAGCGGCGTGGCCGCCGGCATCCGTCGCATCGAGGCGGTGGCCGGTCCCGCGGTGCTCGGCTACCTCAACGAGCGCGATGCGGTGGTGAAGCAGCTCGGCGAGCGCTTCAAGGCCCAGCCCGCCGAGATCGTCGAGCGGGTGGTGGGGTTGCAGGAGGAGCTCAAGGCCAGCCAGAAGGCCCTGGCGGCGGTCCGCCAGGAGCTGGCCCTGGCCCGCTCCGCAGCCCTGGTCGGTGGGGCGGAGGCCCTCGGCGCGGCCCCCGGCGGTCAGCCGTTCCAGCTGCTGGTGGCCCGTCTCGACGGGGTGGAGGGCGCCGGTCTGCAGACGGCAGCCCAGGGGCTGGCGGACCAGCTCGGCGATGGCGCCGCCGTGGTGCTGGGCGGCCTGCCGGACCCGGCCGATCGGGGCAAGGTGATCCTGGTGGCGGCCTTCGGCCAGGCGGTGATCGCCGCCGGCCTGAAGGCGGGCCCGTTCATCGGGGGAGTGGCCAAGGCCTGCGGCGGCGGCGGCGGCGGCCGGCCCAACCTCGCCCAGGCCGGAGGCCGCGACGGGGGAGCCCTCGAGACTGCGCTGGCCGAGGCCCGCCAGACATTGCGCGCGGCCCTGGCCTGATCCTCGCCCTTGCGGACCTAGCCTCGGTGCCCTGTCGGCGGCTCGTGATGGTTCGTCTGCTTCGTGGCTCCTGCGCTTCCCTGGCGGCCGGGGTCCTCGTTGGCACCATCGGGGCCTCCGCGGCGGGGGCCGCTCCCGCCCGCTATGAGATCCAGGCCTGGACCCTCTCGGGCCTGGGCGCAGCGGCCGCGGGGGGCGGGCTCTCGGGGGCCGCGATGATGCGCCTGCTGATGGGCGGTGAACCCTCGGCGGCCCGCAGCCTGCAGCTCACCCTGCGGGCCGACGGCTCTCCACCGGCCAATCCCCAGGCTGATCACAGCATCCCGGCCGGCCTCGGCCTGGGTGCGTCGCTGTCCCTGCTCACCCCCACCGCGTCGACCGGGCCATCGCCTGGAGCCCCCGGGTCGAAGGACGCGACGCTGCCCCAGGGCCGCCTGCTGGTGTTCCGGGGCTGCGCCGAGGGGAAGCCCAGCCTGGAGCCGGAGGTGCTCGACTTCGCCAGGCTGGTGCCCGACCAGCAGGCCATCGCCCGGGCTCTGGCCCGCAGCGGCAGTCTGCCGACGAACGCCGAGTCCGGACGATCCCGTACCGGCGTGGTGGGCCACTGGCCCCATGGCGCTTCCTCCCCGGCGATCCCCACGCAGGGTTCGCTGGTCGGTTCCCACCGGGTGACCAGCAACTACGCCCCTGAGATCGCCTTCGCGGTGGACCGGAACCATGACTTTCTGCCGGCCGTCCAGCTGCGGACCAGCCCAGCCGGAGAAGCCTGGCGCCTGAGCTGGCAGCCGATCCCCACCGTCCTCGGGTACCAGGCCCTGGTGACGGGGCCTGGCCGTCAGGAGGGGGATGTGGTGATCTGGACGTCCAGTGAGCGCTCCTGGAGCGAGAGCCCGATGCTCGGTGCCTTCAGCCTGGCGAGCGAGGATGGGGCCTCCCTGGTGCGCCAGGGTGTGCTGATGGCTCCGGATCGCACCAGCTGCACCGTCTCCGCGGCCGTCATGCAGCAGATGCAGGCCGGTGTCCTGCACTTCAGTGCCTTCGGCGCCCCCCTGCTTCTGGACGCGCCCGGGGTGAATCCCGCCTGGCAGGTGCATCTCGACCGTCAGGCGATGGTCATCCAGCCGCTGGTGGAGGGGCTGCCGTCATCCCCAGGGGAGGGAGGGGCCGACTCCGGGGAGTCCGACCCTCCCGGGGGTGGGGGCGGCAGCCCCTTCAACCTGTTCCGCGGATTCTTCTGATCCGGGCGCGGGCTGGCTGATCGCGCCCGGCTCGCCCAGGCTGGGGGGATTCACCCCTCCCGCTCCCATGCGCCGTTGTCTCCCCCTGCTGCTTCCATCGCTCATCCTCTGGCTGCCCATGGCCGCCGGCGCCCAGGTCCAGCTCCAGTGCAGCGGCACCGTGGTGGATGCCCGGGGGAACGCGGAGGTCAGGCGCACGGCCAGCCGCTTCCGCTTCTCCCTGGGCCTGGAGGCGGAGGGTGCCGCGGCCGATCCAGCTCTGGAGGAGCTGCAGCGGCGCCTGGCCGCGGTGCGTACCCGCCTCAAAGCCCTCGATGTTCAGAAGCTGGAGGTGGGCTCACCCAGCACATGGCAACGGGGGCGGCGGGGCCGCCAGCCCGAGGTCACGGTGGCGAGCCTTCAGGTGAGCGGCATGCTGGCCATGCCGCAGCTGCAGGCCCTGGTGCGGCAGGTGGGTGGCTTGCCGGGGGTGCGGCTCTCGCCGGTCCAGCCTGAGGCTGAGAGCTCCGGGGATGAGGCCATTCGCCGGAGATTGCTCAGGGAGGCCTACAAGGATGCGCTGGACCAGGGCCGCGAACTGGCTGCCGTGCTTGGACGGGACAGGGTCGTCCCGCTGCAGGTTCAGGTGGAGGGTGGCATGCGACCAACCCCCCTGCGGGCCATGGCCGCTGACGAGCAGGTTCCACCCTTTGACCCGCGGGAACTGCCCCAGCCCGTTGAGCGCCTCAGCCTGCAGGTCTGGTTCTGCGCCCAGTGACACTGACCCAGCCGCCCGCCGCGCTGGCATGGCTGCGCAGTTTTCACTTGGCACGTACCATGCCATCACAAGAGCCCTAGACCCTGGCATGGCGTATGTCCGGTGTGAGAGACCTCCGGCGGGGCTCCCTGGGAGTCCTTCTGGCAGCTTCTCGTCGCAAGACCTGAGCCCGAGTGTTCTGAAGGGTGGCTGAGGTGGCAGCGCCACCATCGATCTGATGCCCGACTTTCAGAATGGTCTGAATTTATTCCTGATGCTTTGCATGGGTCACTTCGTGGCCGATTTCGGGCTTCAGAGTGATCGGATGGCCACCGAGAAATGCCCTGGCCGGGATGTGGTTCTCGGTTGGCCATGGTGGCTTGTGTCCCATGCGGCCATTCATGGTTTCTTTGTGGCCTGGATCACCGGGATCCCGCTTGTGGGAGTCGCCGAGTGGCTTGTCCACATCCTGATTGACTACGCCAAGTGTCGGCACCTGTTCAGGATCTCGGTGGATCAGGCCTTGCACATTCTCTTCAAATTGATCTGGACTCTCGTCATCCTCAGTCTTGGTCTTGGCAACCGTGGTCTCGCTGGCTGAGAGCCGCGTCCCTGAGGCTCGTGCCTGAGCTGCGACCACCGGCCGTCTGGGCCCTTCTGCGGGCGTTCGTGCAGCCGGATTTCTGGGTCGTGGAGTCGCCACGACGGGATGAAGCTGTTCACGGCGTGTCTGATTTTTCGCTCAGTCGCCTGACCCAGGGTCCGCTCGCCAACCGCCTGGCGCGTGCCCGCGGGGTCGGCAACCGTTCGGTCACGACCCCAGAACCGAGGAGAAGAGTTGCTGCATCCGTGACAGGAGTTGGTTCTGTTGGACCTTCACCATCTCCTGCTCCAGACCCTTCAACTGGCCCTGACGGTTGGTCACCAAGCGGGCCAGCTCATCCATGAGCTGCGGATTCTCCTGGAGGATGGGGCGCAGGTGCCGTTGCTGCACCTCCAGCAGCAGGCATTCATCAATGGCGCGCACCGTCGCGCTTCTGGCGCTGTCTGTGAGCAGGGACATCTCACCGAAGATGTCACCGGGATCGAGCTGAGCCACCCGCACGGCAGGGGGTGAGCCGGTTTCCTTGAGGACTTCCACGCTGCCCTGCACAACCTGATACAGCGATTCCCCCGGATCACCCTCCCGCACGATGGTTTCGTGGCTGGCAAAGCGAAGGCAATGGGCTTCGGCAGCCAGGGTGCTCTGCTCGTCCTCGTTCAGCCCACCGAAGAGAGGATTTCGGCTCAGCAGCTTCCGACGTTCCTCCCAGCTCAGCCGGGTGGGGTGCCGCTGATCCAGGGACGCCCGTTTGGGTCGCAGCTCGCGCACCGGATAGGGGACGCTGGAGCCGTTGCGTTCCAGGGCGTACCAGATCTGTTCGAGCAGGTCACTGCGGAGGTCGAGCAGGGCTGCGAGGTTGCCCGGCGGCTGGAAGGCCAGCAGCTCATAGCTGATCGCACTGTCATCAAAGGATTTGACCCGCACACTTGGGGGCGGGTCGGCCAGCACCGAGGGATGCTGGTTCAGCACCCCGAGCAACAGGGCATGGGCCTGGGATGGCGGCAGGGCGTAGTCGAGGCCGACACTGAACCGGTTGCCCATGCAGCCGAAGGTGCCGTAATTCCTCAGCACCACCTCGGTGACCTTGGCATTGGGAATGACCACCAGTGCCCCTGAGATGTCCCTCAGACAGGTGTCCCGCCAGTTCATCGAAATGACAATTCCATTGGTCTCATCGCCGAGGTCAATGAAGTCGCCGACCTTGAAGATTTCGTTGAACTGAAGCTCCAGCCCCGCAAACAGATCCTTCAGAGGCTCCTGGGCCGCCAGGCCCAGCACAGCGGTCAGCACCGCCGAGGTGGTGACGAGACCGACGAGGTCAAATTGCGCCTCTTCCTTCAGCACCACAATGGTGACCAGCATCCCCCCAGCCAGCATCAGCAGCTGGATGACCAGATCGGGGGGCTGCTTTCTCCAGCCAAAAGCTGCGGGGAGCTGCAGCAAGGTCCATAGCGACAGCCGGATGCAGACAAAACTGATCAGCAGCTCGTCGATGGCATTCAGCGGCCTCAGCTGACTGCTCGCCAGCAGCTCCCGCGGCAGAATGGCCAGGAGCAGCCAGGTCAGGATGGTTGCCCCCATCAACTGGATGGGGAGTTTGGGCAACCTCAGCTGTCTGGTGATCCTCCGAAGCAGGGGCAGCAGCGCGAGCAGCCCCAGTGCCGTCAACCAGATCTGCAGTTGCGGCATCCTGCGATGGAAGGCGCTGGGTCGGGGGTGAAACGGACCATGGGGATCCTTGGCAGGCTGCGCTTTCCGGGCACCTCGCCAATGCTCCCAACATAGATCGCGCGGCGTGCCTGGGGCGCTCGGCGCGGCCGGCCCGTCGCCAGCGGGCCCGAGCGGTCAGCTGGCCAGATTGGTCAGCTGGCCAGATAGGTCGTCTGATCCAGGCTTGCCCTCAGGTGGGCCATCAGCCGCCGGGCGTCACTGATGGCGAGGTGACCCCGACCGATGGCCTCCTCGCTGGCCAGCCGCAGGCGCTCCAACAGCTGCTTGGGGTCGTGCTCCATCACCTCGAGCACCTCGGCGTTGGTGTCACCGCGGACAACGTGATCCACCACGTAGTTGCCGCCGGTGCCCAGACGGATGTGCACAGCGTTGGTGCTGCCGAAGAGGTTGTGCAGGTTGCCCATCACTTCCTGGTAGGCACCGGCCAGGAAGAGGCCGATCCAATAGGGCTCACCACTGCGGGGGGCATGCAGTTCCAGCAGGGATTTCTCCTGGCCCGTGCCGATGAAGCGCGCGATTTTGCCATCGGAATCGCAGGTGAGGTCGGCAAAGCTGCCCAGGCCCATGGGCCGTTCATCCAGGCGCTGGATCGGCAGCACGGGGAAGAGTTGATCGATCGCCCAGGTGTCCGGGGCTGAGCGGAAGACCGAGAGGTTGGCGTAGTAGGTGCTCGCCAGGGCAGCCTGCAGGGCCAGCAGGTCTTCCGGAATCGACGTGCCCTCGGGCAGTCCGGCGAGCCGGGCGGCGATCGCCTCGGCGCAGGCCCAGGTGAGTTGTTCGGCCTGGGCGCGCTCCGGCAGGCTCAGGTAGCCGAGCCGGAAGGCGGCGAGGGCGTCGTCCTTGAACTTGAGCGCATCGTTCCAGGCCTCCTGCAGGGTGTCGCAGCTGGCATGGCCGCCCGCCGCCGGGGCGGCGTTGATCGTGGCCAGGGTCTCCCGCAGGTTGCGGACCATCAGGGGTTCCTGGGGCTGTTCGGCCGGCACGGCACCAGGAGGCCGCGCCGTGCCCAGCACGTCGAACACCAGCACGGAGAAATGGCTGGCGATCGCCCGCCCGCTCTCGCTCACCAGGGTCGGCACGGCGATCCCATGGGCGGCACAGCACTCCCGCACCGTGGCGACCACATCGTTGGCGTAGTTCTGAAGGGAATAGTTCTTGGAGGCGGCGGTGGCGGTGCGGCTGCCGTCGTAGTCGACGCCCAGGCCGCCGCCCACATCCAGCAGGCCCATGGGAGCGCCGAGCTTGGTGAGCTCCACGTAGATCTGCCCGGCTTCCTGGAGGGCGTCCTTGAGGACGGCGATGTCGTTGATCTGGCTGCCGATGTGGAAGTGGAGCAGCCGCAGTTCGCCCAGCAGGCCGGCCTGCTCCAGGGCCTGCACCGTGGCCAGCAGGTCCGGCACCGCCAGGCCGAACTTGGCCCGCTCGCCCACCGAACTGCCCCAGCGCCCCGTGCTGCGGGTGGAGAGCTTGGCCCGTACACCGATCAGGGGAGCGCCGCCCAGCTCCTGGCTGGCGGCGATGATCCGCGCCACCTCGTCGGCCTGCTCGATCACCACCACCGGCTGGCGGCCGAGTCGGCGGGCCAGGATCGCCGTCTCGATGTAGCGGCGGTCCTTGTAGCCGTTGCAGATCAGCAGGGCCTCGGGGTCATCGACCAGGGAGAGGGCGATCAGCAGTTCGGCCTTGCTGCCGGCCTCCAGGCCGAAATGCCAGCGACGGCCGCTCTCCACCAGCTGTTCCACCACGTGGCGCTGCTGGTTGCACTTCACCGGGAACACCCCCTGGTACCGCCCGGCATAGCCGTACTGGGCGATGGCCCGCTCGAAGGCGGCATGCAGGCGTTCCAGACGGTCTTCGAGGATGTCGTCGAAGCGGATCAGCAGAGGCAGGGAGAGATCCCGGCCCTGGAGTTCCTGCACCAGGTCCACCAGGTCGAGGGAGCCGCCCCGGTCGCCCCGGGGCTGCACCATCACATGGCCGCGCCCGTTGACCGAGAAATAGGGATCGCCCCAGCGGTCAAGGCCGTAGAGGCTGGCGCCGTCTTCGGCGGTCCAGGTGCTGGGGGTGGTGGTGAGCACCATGGCCCTGCACCGTGCTTGCAATGGGGAGGAATGTAGGCAGCCCGCCCGTCGGTCGCTGTCTCACCCCGGGAATGGAGCGGGCCAGCAGCTTGCCAAGCGGCAGGCCGGCCGCACACGATGGCCCGGATCCGCCGTATCGAGTTCATGGCCGCCGAACGCACCTTCATCGCCATCAAGCCGGATGGGGTTCAGCGCGGTCTGGTGGGGGAGATCCTGGGGCGCTTCGAGCGCAAGGGCTTCAAGCTGGTGGGTCTCAAGCAGCTCACCCCCAGCCGCGAGCTGGCTGAGAACCACTACGGCGTGCACCGCGAGCGTCCCTTCTTCGCCGGGCTGGTCGACTTCATCACCTCGGGTCCCGTGGTGGCGATGGTGTGGGAGGGCGACGGCGTCATCGCCAGCGCCCGCAAACTGATCGGTGCGACCAAGCCCCTCGAGGCCGAGCCCGGCACGATCCGTGGGGATCTCGCCATCAACATCGGTCGCAATGTGATTCACGGCTCCGATGCCCCGGAAACGGCGGCCTTCGAGATCGGTCTGTGGTTCCAGCCTTCCGAGCTCAGCGACTGGACTCCCTCCGACCAGGCCTGGCGCACCGAGGCCTGAGTCGCCAGGCTGGAGCGGTCAGTCACCGGGCCGATGCCGTTGTCAGGAAAAACCGTCACCGAGCCCCTGGCCAGGCTGTCTGGCCCTCGATCGCACCTGTCAAACGGACTGCTGATCCTTGGCTTGCTTGGCCTGGTTCTGGTGCCGGGGGTCCAGGCGGCCCGACCCCTGCCCCGGGTGGTTGAGGTGCCCTCCCGGCCGGCCTTCGTGCGCCCGCCCGGCCGCAGCGAACAGACCGCGGCGGTTGGCCAGCTCCTCCCCGGCAGCTCCCTGCTGCGCACCCAGCGACCGGGACGCCTCCAGGTTCTCCTGGCCCAGGGCCGCAGCTTTCGCCTCGGGGGTGACGCCGTGATGCGTCTGACGCCTTCGGGGCTGGATCTCGAACGCGGTCAGCTGATTGCCTGGGTGGAGCCCGGAGCCCAGGGCCGGGAGCCGTTGCGGGTGAGGACCCGCGTCGGCACCGCCTCGATCGAGGGCACCACCGTTTTCCTGGAGGTCGATGACACCGCTGTGACGGTGTTCAGCTGGGAGGGTCAGGTGCGGTTCAGCCCGAACCCTGCCGGCGGCGAGGGGCTGCCCGCGGTGGTGCTGCGCAGCGGTGAGCAGGTCGCCTACCGCGAGGGAGCCTGGTTGCCGCCCCGGCGCCTGGGTCGGGAGGAGGTGATGCAGCGCCGTCGCCGCAGCCTCCTGCTGAACGGCTTCTCCGCACCGATGGCCACCCTGCCTGTGATCGAGCGGGAGCTTGGCTTGCTGAATCCCCCGTGAGGCCCCTGTGGCTGCTGGGGGTGCTCCTGCCGCTGGTGGCCACCCTTCCGCCGCTGCAGCCCACACCGTTGGGTCAGGGACTGGAGGCTTCGGATGCCCAGCTGCGGGTCATCGGCTGGCGGCTGGCGGCCGCCTGGGGCCCAGGTCGCGGGGGGCCGCCGGAGCCGGTGGTGCTGGCCATCGATGCCGATTCCCTCGATCTCGCTCAGTTGCTCTCGCCGGAGGAGCGTCGCGCTTCGCCCTTGTGGCGGCAGATGGGCGCCTGGCCCTGGCCGCGGGCCCTGCAGGCCGACCTCGCGGCCTGGGTGCTGGAGCGGGGTGCCTCCCGGGTGCTGTTCAACGTCGTGTTCAGCCAGCCCAGCCGCCTCGGTCCCCAGGATGACCAGGCCTTCGTCGAACGGCTGAGCCCCTGGAAGGAGCGGGTCGTCCTGGCCGCCGCCTTCGGGGCACGGCAGTCGGAGGGCGTCGAACTCGCCCAGCTGCGCGCTCCCCTCCCGTTGCTGAATCGGGCGGCGGCGCCGCCTGCCGGCCTCACGGCACTGCTGCAGAGCCCCCAGGGCTACACCGAGGCCATCCCAGGCCGGCGCTGGCTCGCGGCGCGCTTGGCCGACTTTCTCCCGCCCTGGCCCGAACCGCTGCCCTACCGGGGCCGCGCCGGCTCCGGGCCTGTCCCCTGGTTGCCCCGCTACATCGCCTTCGCACCGCCCGCCGCCCGTCCTCCCCTGGTGCCGGCCTGGCAGTTGCCGGAGGTTCCGGACGGCTTCTGGCGGGGCCGCACCGTGCTGATCGGGGCCACGGCACCGGCCCTGGGCGACCAGATGGAAACCCCCTTCGGCGCGATGAGTGGCACCGAGGTGCAGGCGGCTGCCCTCGCCAGTGTTCTGGAAGGGACAGCCCTGGCGCCCATGGCCAGCTCCCATGGCGTGCTGCTGCTGCTGGCCTGGGCCGCCGCCGTGCTGCTGCTGCTCCGTCAGGCCTCGCAGGCCCAGGGCACCCTCCTGCGCACCCTGGGGCTGATGCTGGGGGCGTTGCTGCTCACGGCCCTGGGCTGGACGGTGCTGCAGCTCTGGCTGCCGCTCACGGGCCTGATCCTGTTGCCCCTGGGCGGGGGCAGCCTGCGGGGGATCGGCCAGTGGCGGCGCGAAAGCCGCGAGCGCGCCTACCTCCACCAGGTGCTTGCCCGGCGGGTTTCCCCCACCCTCCTGCGGGACATCCTGCGCGAGCCCGGACCGCTGGGCACCCAGGTGGGCGGGAGTCGCTGCACCTGCGTGGTGCTGTTCACCGATCTGGTGGGTTTCACGCCCCTCAGTGCCCAGCTGGACCCCCCGGCCCTGTTCGCGCTGCTGAACCGCTACTTCGAGGCGATCGCCGTGGCCGTGATCGAGGAACAGGGGCTGCTCGACAAGTTCATCGGGGATGCGCTGATGGCCGAATTCGGGGTGCCGCGCAGCCGCGGCGATCGGGCCGAAGCCCTGGCCGCCGTGCGGGCGGCTCTGGCGATGCAGGAGCGCCT
This sequence comes from Aphanothece microscopica RSMan92, assembly GCF_046613545.2. Lineage (NCBI taxonomy): Bacteria > Bacillati > Cyanobacteriota > Cyanophyceae > Chroococcales > Aphanothecaceae > Aphanothece > Aphanothece microscopica. Next base: position 19,825 of record NZ_JBKKKY020000005.1, read on the forward strand.
GGAGGCCCTGAACCGGGAACTGGAGGCCCAGGGGCATCCGTGCCTGCGCCACGGCATCGGTCTCCATGTGGGGGAGGTGATCGCCGGCAATCTGGGGTCCTCCCAGCGCCTGGAGTTCACCGTGGTGGGCGCCGCGGTGAATGTCGCCAGCCGGCTGGAGGGGCTCACCCGCCAGTACCCGGACCATCCGATCCTGCTCAGTGGGGCCGTGCTCGAGCTGCTGCCCGCCTCGGTGCGGGCCGTCCATCTGGGCGCCCACCAGCTGAAGGGGTGGCCTGTTCCCCTGGAGGTCTACGGCCTCGAGGGGCTGGACGGGGACGGGGAAACGGCACCCTCAGCAACCGGGTGAGAATGGGCTGAGTGCCTGCCCCGGAGCTGCGATGGCGTCGTGCCTCACCTCCACCCCGCCGAAGCGGTTCGCACCGCTGCTGGCCGCCACGCTCACGGGTCCGGCTGCTGTCACCGTCATGGCGGTGGCGGCGCTGTTCGCCACGGCACCGGCCGCATGGGCCACGGAGGCCGCCACGGTGCAGGAGATCCTGGATGGCCGGGAGTTCTACATCGACGACAGGGAGGCCAGGGTCAAGCAACGGGCCACGGCGCCCGATGAGATCCGCACCCGCCGCAGCCGCGGCCAGATCCGCTTTGACAGCGGTGCGGCGGGTCGGGTAAACAGCAATTCCCAGCTCCGGCTGGGCAGCGGCTGTTTCCTGCTGAGCAAGGGGCAGATTCTGGTGTCCGGGCCCCAGAGCGGCTGCACCCGGTCGGCCCGGATGAGCGTGCGGGGGACCAATTACCTGCTCGAGGTGAAGGAGGACGACAGCACCGAGCTCTCCGTGCTCGAGGGCTCCGTCGAGGTGGAGCCCCTTCGCGATGGGGAGCCGGTGCCCGATGGGCAGGCGCCCCCCACCCGGGTCGAGGCGGGGCAACGGGTGCGGCTGTCACCGGCTGGGGTGGTGCTGACGCTGCTGAAGCTGTCGTCCGGGGATTACTCGGGCATCCTGGGGGGCCCATTGTTCGAGGGCTTCCGGGAGCCGCTGCCCGGCATGGGTTCCCTGGAGAGTTACATCCGCCGCTACGTGCCCGGCGTGGGTCTCCCGGGTCTGCCCGTCACCCCCTCGATTCCGGGATTCAGCCTGCCGCGGTTCTTCTAGGTTGCGCAGGTCGGCTCGCAGCGCTGAGGTTGCCGCCCTCGTGCGATGCGGTTTCCGCTGCGTTTGATGGCAGGTGATGACCAAAGGATGCGAACCGCTCTTCAGGTCGGCATCGTGAGGGAGACTTCGATCGGGTTGCTTCCCATGGGTCTGGCCATGCCTGGGATCCGCAAGCGCTTCGCGAAGGCAGGACACGGTGCTCCGCCGGCACCTGCCACCACGGCGCAGAACCACCGTTCGCCCTCGGCGTCCCGCCGCCTCGGGGGGGCAGGAGACCCCGGGGGAATCGCGGCGGCCCTGGGCGCCACCCTGCTGCTCACCACCACCTTCATCGCCCCGGTGCAGGCCGCCAAGCAGGAGGCCACCGTGCGGGAGATCCTCGATGGCAAGGAGTTCTTCATCGATGCCAAGCAGGCCAAGGTGAACCAGAAGGCCCGCACGCCCGATGTGATCAGCACCAAGGCCAGTCGCGGCACGGTGGCTTTTCAGAATGGTTCCACGGCACGGGTCAACCGCAACTCCCAGTTCAAGCTCCAGTCCGACTGCTTCCTGCTGACATCGGGTCAGGTGCTGATCTCCGGGCGCCAGAACACCTGCCTCAAGAGCATGAAGCTCAGCGCCCGCGGCACCAACTACATCGTTTCGGTGCTCGAGGACGGCTCCACCGAGGTGGCGGTGCTGGAGGGCCAGGTGGTGGTGGAGCCCAAGGACCCCCGCGCCCGGGAGGCCTGGAGCGATCCGCTCCGTCGCGAAGCGCTGCGGATCACCCCGGAAGGGGAGGTGGTCGACCGGCGTTGCCTGGTCTCCTCGGATTACGAGCGCATTCTCGGGGGAGACCTGTTCGAGGGATTCCAGCAGCCCCTGGCCGCCTTCGGTCAGCTGGGCAGCTTCCTGGCCGACAACGTGCCTGTGGCGGGTTCGCTGCTGAGGGTGCTCGGTCTGGGTCTGTTCTGATCCGCCAGTTTCCCCAACGCATGCTTCAACGCATGCCCCAGCGCCTGCCCCAGCGCCGCTCCGTCGTCCTGGCCGTGGTGTCCGGCCTGGTGGTGGGCGTGGTGGCCTGGATCGGGGCCGCCTCCCCGAGGGGCGTGCGCGTGCTCGAGCGCGGCCTCGAGGGCCAGATGGTCAGGCTGCGGGGGCCCAGGCCGGTTCCCCAGGCGGTGGTGCTGGTGGCCATCGATGACTCCACCCTGCAGCAGGGCGCCTGGTTTGCCGACCAGACCGACGGTCCCCATGCGATCCCCTCCTGGGCGGAGGGCATCAACACCCTCCCCTGGCCCCGGGCCCGCTATGGCGATCTGCTCGACCGCCTGGCGGAAGCCAGCCCCGCGGTGGTGGCCTTCAATCTGGTCTTCGAGGGGCCCAGCGGCCGGGGCGAAGCGGACGATGCGGCCCTGGCCGGTGCCATCGCGCGGATGCCGGGGAAGGTGGCCCTGGCCGCCGAGATGATGGAGATCCGCGACACCGGCTTCAGCGGGCTGAGCCTGGCCCCGCCGGCCGTACCCCTGCTCAGCGCCGCCGGCATGGAGGCCGTCGGCATCTCCAACACGCTGCCCGCCGGCCAGGGCGAGCCCTTCACCCATCCGGAGACCTACGGCCAGCGGGTGCTGCCGATGAGCGGCGCCTCCGCACGGGCCTCGCTGCCTCGGGTGATCCTGGAGCGTTCGGGTCGCAGCAGTCGCCAGCCCGATGCCGACCGCCAGCTGAACTTCTACGGCCCCGAAGGACGGTTCGAGCGACTGTCGGCCTGGGAGGTGCTCGATCCCGCCCGATGGCAGAACCACCCCAAGCGCAGCCTGCTGCGCGATGCCCTCGTGCTGGTCGGTCCGGTGGTGGCCCAGGGCGGGGTCGGCACCGTGACCCCCTTCGGCAGCCTCTCGGGCCTTGAGCTCCTGGCCACGGCCACGGCCAACTCCCTGCTCGGGGACGGTCTGCACAGCTGGCCGGTTTCTCCCCTGAACCGCGGCCTGGTGGCGGTGGTGCCGGTGCTGCTGGTGGCCTGTCTCGCCCTGCTGCGGGGAGCGTTGGCATGGCGTCTGTGGCTGATGGGTGGTGTGCTCGCCCTTCAGCTGGCCGTGGCCTGGGTGGCCTTCGCGCAGCGCAACACCTGGGTGCCGTTGCTGGCCCCCTCCGCTGGCCTGGTGCTGCTGGGGCTGCTCTACGGCGGTGATGCCTACATCGCCGAAGAGGGTGAGCGGCGTCGGCTCCGCCGCACCTTCGAGCGCTACGTCGCGCCGAGCGTGGTGGCGGAGATCCTCTCCGATCCGGCAGCCGCCGAGGGGATCCTGCGGGGCCGCCTCCTGCCGGTGACCGTGCTGTTCACCGATCTGAAGGGTTTCACCCAGCTCACCAACCAGCGCAGCGGCACCGGTGAGATCGAGATGCACGTGCGCCAGCTGAACCGCTACCTCGGCGAGATGGTGGACGTGATCACGGCCCATGGCGGCACCGTCGACAAGTTCATCGGGGATGCCGTGATGGCGGTGTTCGGCTCGCCGATCGGCCGCGGCACCCAGCCGGAGGCCCTGGCGGCGGTGCGCTGCGCCCTCGAGATGCGACGGGCCCTCAACAGGCTCAACCACGAGTGGACGGCGGAAGGGCTCACCCCCCTGGACAACGGCATCGGTCTGGCCTCCGGGGAGGTGATCGTGGGGCAGATCGGCAGCCCCCGACGGATGGAGTTCACGGTCATCGGCGACAAGGTCAACCTGGCCAGCCGCATGGAGGGGCTCACCCGCACGGCCGGCGCGCCGATCCTGTTCGACGAGTCCACGGCGGGGCTGGTGGGCGAGGTGGTGCCGGTGCGCGGCCTCGGCGAGCAGAACGTCAAGGGGATGGGCACCCTGCCGGTGTTCAGCCTGGAGGAGGATCTGATGCAGCTGCCCGCGGCCTGAAACGGTCCCAGCGGAAGGCCCGCAGCAGCCGGGCGGGGGTCGCGAGCGGGGCCGGGCCCTGCATCAGGCCTGCCACGAGCTCCGCGGTGATCGCGGCCAGCAGCACCCCGTTGCGGTGGTGGCCTGTGGCCAGCCAGAGGCCGGGGATCGGGCCGGCGCCGAGCAGCGGACCCTGGTCTGGGGTGCAGGGACGGAAGCCCCACCACCGCTCCATCGGCGGCCAGTCGGCCGCCGCCGGCAGGAGCTCCGCAAGGCCGGCCTCCAGCTGACGCTGCCCGGCCGGGGTCAGGCCTGCCGCGAAGCCGGCCTCGGGTTCCACCGTGGCTCCCACCACCAGCAGCCCGTCCTCCCGGGGCACGAGGTAGGTGCCCGGGCCGAACACCACCCGCTCCAGGGCCTGGCGGGGCCCCTGCAGGGAGAGCATCTGCCCCTTCACGGGCACGATCGGCAGCTGGGGCAGCAGCTGGGCGCTCCAGGCGCCCCCCGTCAGCACCGCCTGCTCGCAGCTCCGGCAGGTTTGCTCACCGTCGGCCCGGCGCAGCTGAATCCCCACCAGGGAGCCGCCGGCATCGGTCTGCAGGGCGAGCACCTCCGAGCCCTCCTCGAAACGAACCCCCCGCTCCACGCAGGCCCGCTCCAGGGCCCGCATCAGCCGTCGCCGGTTGTCGATCTGACCGTCCTGTTCAAACAGCAGAGCGGCCTGCCATCGCGGACCGATGCCTGGCACCTGGGCCTCCAGCCCGCGGCGGTCCAGGCTGGTGCCGAAGCAGGCCGTGGGGTAGGCATCCCGTTCGGCGGCCGTGGTGAACGGCACCACGATCCCGCAGTTCCGTAGACCACAGTCGAGTCCTCCGTCCGCCTCGATCCGTGCGACCCAGTCCGGGGTCCGCGCCAGGGAGAGCTGGCCCAGCTCCAGCAGCGGGCCGCTGAGGCCCTCGGCATGGGGGGCGAGCATGCCCGCCGCCACAAAGCCGGCCGCCTCCTGCCGCTGACGGCTGATCACCGCCACCTCGCGGCCCTGGCGGGCCAGGGTGTGGGCCAGGGCGAGGCCCATCAGCCCACCGCCCAGGATCAGGGTCTGCGCGTCCGTGCTCACGCTGGCTGCTCCGGGTGCTTGGGGGCCTGCCAGGCCCGGACCGGATGCATCCTGCCAATTCCGCAGCCGCGCTTCAGAGTGGAGGCGCAGTGCCGATGTCCCGGGCATGGCCCAGACCCTTTGCCCCGCCGCTGCCGCCCTCGTCCTGCTTCTGCCCCTGGCGATGGCACCGGGCGCCGGTGCCCAGGACCTGCCGGAGCGGGGGCTGGTGCGGGCGACCGTGCAGCAGATCCTCGACCGACCTGAGCTCTACATCGATGCGCGCCTGGCGAGGGTGAAGGATGTGGCCAGCGCGCCGGAGCAGTTCACCACCCGCAACACCCGGGCCCAGCTCCGGTTCAGCTCCGGGGCCGCCGGCCGTGTCAACCGCTTTTCCCTGCTGCGCCTCGACAACCGCTGCATCCTGCTGGAGCAAGGACAGCTGCTGGTGTCGGGGCGCCAGGGGAGCTGCACCGCCTCGGTCCGCGTCAGCGTGCGGGGAACCAACTACATCCTGGAGGCCTTCGAGAACGGCGATGCCGCCGTCACATCCCTGGAGGGGCGCCTGGAAGTCGTTCTCCGCCGGGACGGAGCGTCGGGGGAACAGGCTCCGATCCAGGTGGAGAGCGGTCAGCGCCTGCGGTTGCTCCTCGGTGCGGACCTCACCACGGTGATCGCCCTGACGCCGGCGGACTATCGGGCCATCCTGGAGGGTCCGCTGTTCCGAGGCTTCGATCAGCCGCTGCCCGCCCAGGGAGCCCTGGAGGACCATCTCAGGGCCAACGTGCCCGGGGTGAGCCTGCCGCGGCCCGAACCGAGGGCTGAACGCCGCCGAGCTCCCTTCTCCTTCGGGTTCGGGTTCGGCTTCGGTGGGGGCGGTCCCGAGCCTGGGGACAGCCGACCGAGCTACCCGCGTGGCGAGTCCGGACAATGAACCAGCCCCCCCGGCGCGTTCCATAGGATCGATCCACGCACAGGTGCAGGAGAGTCCAGATGGCAGGCGCGGCCCAGGCAGCAGCCGTGGAGCAACAGGGGCAGGCCGGGGGCGGAACCCCTCCCGCCGCCTGGGAGGCGGTGATCGGCCTGGAAACCCACGTGCAACTGGGCACGGCCAGCAAGATCTTCACCAACGCCTCCACCGCCTTCGGTGACGACCCCAACACCCACATCGATCCTGTCGTGTGCGGCCTTCCCGGCACCTTGCCCGTTCTGAATCAGAAGGTGCTGGAGTATGCGGTGAAGGCCGCCATGGCGTTGCACCTGAAGATCGCAGAGCACAGCAAGTTCGACCGCAAGCAGTACTTCTATCCAGATCTCCCGAAGAACTACCAGATCTCGCAGTACGACGAGCCGATCGCCGAGGACGGCTGGATCGAGGTGGAGGTGGCCGAGAAGGGCAAGGAGACCTATCTCAAGCGCATCGGCATCGAGCGCCTGCACATGGAGGAAGACGCCGGCAAGCTGGTGCACGCCGGCAGCGACCGTCTGGCGGGCTCCACCCATTCGCTGGTGGACTACAACCGCGCCGGCGTGGCCCTGGCCGAGATCGTGAGCAAGCCGGATCTGCGTACCGGCCGCGAGGCCGCCGAATACGCCTCGGAGATCCGCCGGATCATGCGCTATCTCGGCGTGAGCGACGGCAACATGCAGGAGGGCTCCCTGCGCTGCGACGTGAACATCTCCGTACGTCGCGGCCCTGAGGCTCCCTTTGGCACGAAGGTGGAGATCAAGAACATGAACTCCTTCTCCGCCATTCAGAAGGCCTGCGACTACGAGATCCAGCGGCAGATCAAGGCCTACGAAGCCGGTGAGCCGGTCGTGCAGGAAACCCGTCTCTGGGATGAGGGCAAACAGCTCACCAAGAGCATGCGCTCCAAGGAGGGCAGCAGCGACTACCGCTACTTTCCGGATCCCGATCTCGGGCCGATCGAGGTCACGGCCGAGCAGCGGGAGATCTGGCGTTCGGAGCTTCCCGAGCTGCCGGCCGCCAAGCGCCATCGCTATGCCGAGCAGCTGGGGCTGAGTGTCTACGACGCGCGGGTGCTTACCGACGAACGGCCGATGGCGGACTACTTTGAGGCTGTGGTGGCGGCAGGGGCCGACCCCAAGGTCGCGGCCAACTGGATCACCGGCGACATCGCCGCCTACGTGAACGCCAACCGGCTCGATTACGCCAGCCTGCCGTTGCGTCCCGATCAGCTGGCCGACATGATCGAGCTGATCGGGAATGGCACGATCAGCGGCAAGATCGCCAAGGAGCTTCTGCCGGAACTCCTGGAGCAGGGAGGCTCCCCCGCCGCGATCGTGGAGGCGCGCGGCTTGGGCATGATCAGCGACCCTGCGGCGATCACGGCGATCGTGGAGGAGCTGCTGGCGGCCCATCCCGCTGAAGTCGAAGCCTTCCGAGCTGGCAAGAACAAACTGCAGGGCTTCTTTGTGGGCCAGCTGATGAAGAAGACCGGTGGCAAGGCTGATCCGAAGCTCGCCAACCGCATCCTGGCCGAGAAGCTGAAGGGCTGAGCCGCGAATCCCGCGCCTCCGGTGCTCTGCTCAGCCGCTGCTTCAGGCGATGACTCCCTCTGGGTGTGTCTCCTTCAGTGGGATCCCCAGACGCAGTCAAACTTGATTCGGCCTGATGGCGGTAACAGCAGTCGGCGAGAGGTCAGATTCTCGTGTTGGAAGAATCCATCGGATCCCAGAATGACGAACTTGCAATGAAGGATTGCGCCTGCCGTTTGCTGAAATGGTACTTCCGCAATCCAGGTGTTCCGATTCACGTATTCCAGCCCGTAGGCTCGGGTCAGATCCCATTCCCCCAGTTCAGGGCAGTCTCCTGTCAGAACAAGGTGCTCGCCGGGCTTGGTATCCACGCCATTGAGCTGAAAGACGGCCACCGCGGGACCGCAGACCCTTGGCCCGGCCTGGGCCAGCACGTGCATGCTGCGGGCACCCAGATGCAATGACTCCAGCTTGCCAGCCTGGACGTTCACATCGGCTCCACTGACCCAGCAGTGATGTGGGCCCTCCGGCAGGCTGAGTCCCTCAAGGGTGATGGTGCGCTCCTCGCCTTTGTTGAACAGACAGAGCGCCCATGAGTCCCGGTAGCGACGTTCGAAGGCGTAGATGTCCTCTGAGATGTACCGCTCCTGGCATCCTCCCAGGCTCAGGGCCTGATTCGTGCGTCTGAGCTGGGACATCGCGGCCACAAGACGAAAGAGCTGGGAGTTTGTGTCAAACTGCTCCATCATGGGCCGGTTGTAGGGATCGCGACCGCCTTCCGTGTTGTTCACCAGATACTGCTCCGTGCCGTAGAAGACACAGGGCACACCGCGCAGGCAGAACAGCAGAACGGTCGCCAGCTCCAGCAACCGTTCGTCCGGACAGATCGAGAGAAACCTCGGCATGTCATGGTTGTCGATGAACGTCACCAGCTCGTTGGCTCTCTTGTAGACATGGTCATGGCTGAGCAGGTCGTTCACCAGCTGGAAGCCACCAGGCTCGGAACCGGAGAAGGCAAAGCGGATGGCATCACACAGGCCAAAGTCGAGGATGGACATGCCCGTGTCGTTGGCATAGGCGACGGTTCGTGCGTCCCAGGGTTTGCCGAATCCATACTCCCCAAACATGAAGAGATCGGCCCTGTGGGCCTTCATGTCTGAGGTGAACTCTTGCCAGAACCAGATCGGCATGTGCTTGAGCGTGTCCACGCGCAGGGCATCCACGCCGACGTCAATCCAGCTCTTGATGGCTGATTTGATAAAGTTTCGATAGTCAATATTTTTTTCATTGAAGGTGGCCAGCCCGGCCATCTCTCCGTGGATCAGCTGGAACTCGTCTTCCCAGTCCGTGATCTCTGGGTGGTGGTAATAGAAGTTGTTCTTGTCGTCATAAAAGTCGGCAATCAGTTCTCCGTCGTCATAAACTCTTCCCTTGACTCCGTTGATGTCTGGTGAGCTGTGGTTGCAGACCACGTCCAGGATCAATTTGATGCCGGCCCCGTGAAGGGCCTGCACAAGATCGGCGAGGGTGTGCGAGCGCTCCAGGGTGTTGCAGTCATCATGGCGGATGAAGCGGGGGTTGATTCTGCGGAAGTCTTTTGTCCAGTACCCATGCATGGGGGCGCGCTCGAACTGCATGTCATCCACCTGCTCAAACAGAGGCGAGAGCCAGACTGCCGTAATCCCCAGCTCCTTCAGATAGGGAACGTTCTGGATGATGCCGTCGAGGTTGCCACCCCAGTATTTGCCCCACTGGAGCCAGGTCTTGTCATAGAGCCCCTGCCGTTCCCCCCGGTCCCACAAGCCTGCCCGTTCCTCTTCATCACTGCTCCCATCGCAGAAGCGGTCCACGATGATGAAGTAGATCACCTCCTCGCGGAAGTCGAGCTCGTTGATGGCCAGTTGGCCAAGCTCTGATGTGGATGGGATGACGACCTGTCCGGTCATGCCGATGCCCTCAGCCAATGCTCACCCCCACGCTATGGGCTGGACATTTGAGGTGGTGACACCGCAAGGATTCCTACCAATCTTCCTGGTGTTTCGTGCCCACGGTGCCAACCCGGAGTCGCTCCCCCTCGGCAGCAGCGATCACGTCGGGCACGCTCTTGCGATCCATGAAGGCGAGCCGCAGGTCCCGCAGGGAAGCCTCGATCATCGGATCGGTGCGGGTCGGATCGTGGTGGGTCAGGGCCACCTGCCGTACCCCGGCCCGGCAACACAATTCCACCACGTAGTCTCCAAGGCTGTGGCCCCACCCCCGCTTCTCGGCGTAGTCGCGGGCGATGTACTGGGCATCATGGATCACCAGATCGGCTCCTTCCATGAACGCCATGTGGCGCTGATCGCGGGGGTCGATCTCCTCAACAGCGGAAGGCGTCGCCAACCCATAGGGCTCATGGTCGCAGATGTACACCACCGCCACGCCATCAGCCTCCAGGCGATAGCCGAGGGTGGGGCCGGGGTGATTCAACCACTTGGTCGATACGCTGACTCCGCCGATCTTGAACACACCTTCATCGAGGTCATGGAAATGGATCTCCGCGCCGAGTTGCTCCAGGGTGACCGGGAAGAAAGGGGCTGACATCTGAACAGCCAGCGCGTCGCGCAGGGTTCCCTCGGTTGGGGCAGGGCCGTAGATGTTCCACACCCCCCCGCGGGCATACAGCGGGGTGAAGAACGGCATCCCCTGAATGTGGTCCCAGTGCAGGTGCGTGATCAGGATGTGCCCCTGCTGCGTTGGCGACCCAGCTTCCATCAGGTGCAGGCCCAGTTGGCGGGCCCCGCTGCCGAAGTCGAGGATGAAGAGTTCACCGGCGTCGGTGCGCAGCTCCACGCAGGTGGTGTTCCCTCCGTAGCGCAGGGTCTGTGAACCCGTGGTGGGGATCGATCCCCGCGTTCCCCAGAACCGGACCCACATCTTCGATCACCCGCACCCTGGAAATCTAGGGACGCTGCCTACAAGGGCTGCCTGCAACGGCTGCCTACAGTGAGACAGCCCCGCCCTCCTGCCGTTTGGCCCTCTGCGTGATCACCGGTGCCAACCGGGGCATCGGTCTCGAACTCTGCCGTCGCCTTCAGGCCCGTGGCGATGACGTCCTGGCGGTCTGTCGCACGCCGTCCCCGGACCTGGAGGCGCTGGGCGTGGGCATCGAAGCCGGGATCGAACTGACCGATGAGGCCTGCATCACCAGCCTGCGGGACCGTTTGGATGGTCAGGCGATCGACCTCCTCATTCACAACGCCGGCATCCTGGAGTCGGACACCCTCGAAACGCTCGACTTCGCCACCATCCGCCGGCAGTTCGAGGTGAACGCCCTCGCACCGTTGCGGCTCACCCAGGCCCTGCTGGGGCATCTGCATGCTGGATCGCGCCTGATCCTGATGACCAGCCGCATGGGCTCGATCGGCGACAACGGCTCCGGGGGCAGTTACGGCTACCGGATGTCCAAGGTGGCGCTCTGCATGGCCGGAAAGTCGCTGGCCATCGATCTGCGGCCCAGGGGCATTGCCGTGGCGATCCTGCATCCCGGCCTGGTCAGCACCGGCATGACCGGCTTCACCCCCTCCGGCATCTCCCCGGCGGAAGCGGTGACGGGGCTGCTGGCCCGCATCGATGGGCTCACCCTGGAAGAGAGCGGCACCTTCTGGCACGCCAACGGGAAAGTGTTGCCCTGGTGAGCTTGCTGAGCTGGTGAGGGGTGCGCCCCCGCCGTCATGGGGCCGCTCCCTGCGGGCCTGCTCCGGGGGGAAGGCCTGGGCCGCTCCGGAGCGCCTGGGCGACGGCACTCGCCAAGGCGCCGGGGCTGGCGCGGTTGTCGATCACCAGATCCGCCAGGCTGCGCTTGCGCTCCAGGGGCCACTGGGCCGCGATGCGGGCACCGGCCTCGCTTACCTCCAGACCGTCGCGGGCGATCAGGCGCCCGAGCTGCTGCTCCGGGTCGCAGTCCACCAGCCAGACCTCGCTGCACAGCCCCTCCAGCCCGGCTTCGAACAGCAGCGGGATCATCAGCACCACCACCGGGCGATCCGCCAGCCGCTGCAGTTCAGCCTCGAACCGCTGCCGCACCAGGGGATGCACCAGCTGCTCCAGCCAGGCGCGTTCGGCCGGGTCACCGAACACGATGCGGCCGAGGGCGGCCCGGTCCACGGACTGGCTTTCCGGACCCTTGCCCTCACGCACCTCCCTGACGGACGCGCCATGGCGAGCCAGCACCGCGCGGGCCCCCGCACTGCCCGGCGCGAGGGCCTCCCGGGCGAACTGGTCGGCGTCGAGCACCGGCAGGCCCTGCTCTGCCAGCAGCCGGCCCACGCTGCTCTTGCCCGTGGCGATGCCGCCGGTGAGGCCGATGCGACGCTGCGCTCCGTGCTGCGCTCTGTCCCAGCGCGGGCTGTTGAGCCGGGGCAGCAAGGCGGGTGGACCCAGCTGCTCCAGCTGGAAGCTGGACCCATAGCTGGGGGTGGACCGCTCGGAATAGAAGCGGGTGCGGCGCGGCGGCCAGATCCTCTGGCGCAGATTCAGCAGCCGGCTTCGGCCCCACAGGCCCGCACGCAGCACCCTGGCGAGCCAGGGAGGTGCCGGCCGCCAGTCGAGGCTGGCGAGCACCTCGGGGTCGAGCACACCCCGCAGCACGGTGGCCAGGGGCTGGCGCAGCGGCTCAGGCCATTCCGCCAGCAGCATCCCCAGGGTGGCCTCGGCGACGCGGTGGTTGCTGGGGGCGCTGCGGAACAGCTTCGCCTCCACCTCCCCATTCAGGCTGAGCATCGCCTCCAGGCTGGCGGGGCGGTTCTGGATGGCCATCAGGGCACCCACGTGATCCCAGAAGCGGAACCAGGCCTGCCGCTCCTGCTGCTGGAGCGGCCGCCAGCCGTAGCGCTCCAGCCAGCGGATCGGCTCGGCCACGAAGGTCGAGAGCACATAGAGGAAATCGTGGTTGCTGATCCCGTAGGCGCCGTGGATGCGGTTCATGCGATGGATCACCGCCCGTCCCTCGGCGCTGTCCGGCCCCCAGCGCAGCAGTTCGGCCATCATCAGTCCCGTGTCGTCGTAACGCTTGCGCGGGCGTTCCGTGAACTCACCGGTCCGGGCCAGAAGGCCTGAGATCGAGGGCAGGCAGAACGTCTTGAGCAGGGCCAGCTCCAGGGCCCGGGTGGTGTCCCAGGGGAACAGGCTGCCGGCCAGCCTGCGGCAGACCGCAGCCACCTCGGCGTCCAGCGTCAGGGGGCCGGACGGTGCAGTGGGCATCAAGGGGATCAGAACAGCTGCCGCAACAGTCTGATCAGCCAGGTCGAGAGGTCCATCTCCTCACCGGACCCCTCCGCCGGGCTCCCCCACGTTGCTGGAGCATCCACTTGCCGCTCGCGGGTCTGCTGGGCCTGCCGCTCCTGATCCAGCAGCACTCCGCCGGCCCGAGCCCACTCCAGCAGCTGCCGCAACTCGCCGGCGTCCAGCCACAGCCCGTGGTCGCGGCACTGGTCCACCACCACACCGCTGCGCTGGCCCTGAAGCCGCCGGTTCATCAGCTCGCCGCAGCGGGGGCAGGGCCGGTAACGCACCGGGGCGGCCGATCGCCGGGGCGAATCCGCCAGGGTCTGCAACAGGCTGTGGTCCACATTCCAGACCCGCCCGACGGCCTGATCCAGCAACAGCTCCAGGCTGCCGAGGGGCAGGAACAGTCCCATGCAGTCCGGGCAGCGTCCCAGGCTGATCGTCCCCGCAGGGCCCAGCTGAAGGACCTCCAGCGACGTGCCGCAGTCGGGGCACTGCAGGTCCGTGCTCACCCCGCCGGCCTGCAGGTGGGCCCACCCCCGCAGGTCGAGATCCAGCCGGGTGCCGCAGTAGGCGCACACCACCCCGCGCGGCGGACGCGGGGCCCCGCAGCTGGGGCAGGTCATGGGCTGGGGGTGGGACCGTCGGGCTCCTCGGGGGCAGACGGCGGCGGCGGGGGTGGAGGTGGCGCGAGCCGCTCCCCCAGGGCGAAGCCCATCGCCAGGCCGGCGCCGGCGGCGGCTCCACCTGATGGGTTCTCAGCCGCTTTCTCCAGGGCGATGCCCTCCTGGTAGGTGCGGAAGGCGGCCAGGTCGCCGGTCAGGCCGATGGCCGTGCGCCGGTCCAGGGCCGCCTCGACCTCCGCCGGCAGGGAGAGGTTCTCGACCAGCAGGGTGGTGAGCTCCAGGCCGTAGCCGGCCCATTCGGCCTGCAGCCGCCGCTGCAGTGTCGCTGCCACCTCGTCGTAGCGGGCCGCCAGATCCAGCACCGGGTGGCTGCTCTCCCCCAGCAGGTCGGCCAGGCGGCTCACGATGAGGTTGCGCAGCTGCTCGCTGATGCCCTCCAGGGGGAAACGGGGGTTGCTGCCGCTCACCTCGCGGATGAGCTGCTGCGGATCCCGGACCCTGAGGCAGTAGGTGCCGAACCCCCGCAGCCGCACCGGTCCCAGCTCGGCATCGCGCAGGATCAGGGGATGGCGCGTGCCCCACTTGAGGTCGGTGAACTGGCGGGTCGCCACGAAGTACACCTCCGCCTTGAAGGGGCTTTCGAACGCGGTGGGCAGGGCCAGCAGGGTGGTGAGGAGCGGCAGGTTGCGGGTCTCGAGTCGGTAGCGGCCGGGTGTGAAGCAATCCGCCACGCGCCCCTCGTTCACCAGCACCGCCTGCTGGCCTTCCCGGACGATCAGCTGGGCGCCCCATTTGATCGCGTTGCCCTGGCGCGGGAAGCGCCACACCAGCGTGTCGCTGCCGTCTTCGCTCCAGTCGATGACGTCGACGAATTCACCGCGGGCCCGCTGCCAGAGGTCCATCGCCCGCTCCCGCCCATGGATCGACCCTCAGGATGGCCCCGAGGTCAGGATGGGGCCAGCGGCCACGGCCCCTTGACGCATCCATGGACCCCGACCGCCGGCGGCATCACGGCCCCCGCTGGCTTCCTGGCCGCAGGCCTCACCGCCGGTCTCAAGCCCTCCGGCAATCCCGATCTCGCCCTGCTGCTGGCGCCGGAGGGCGCCGTCTGTGCCGGCGCCTTCACCATCTCGCTGGTGCGTGCCGCCTGCGTGGACCTCTGTGCCGAGCGGCTGGCGGCCAGCGGCGGCCGGGCCCGGGCGGTGCTGACCAATTCGGGGCAGGCCAATGCCTGCACGGGCGATCGGGGCCTGATCGACAGCCTGCGCGCCACCGGAGCCCTGGCCGATCGGCTGGGGCTGGCGGCCGAGGAGGTGCTGATCTGCTCCACCGGGGTGATCGGTGTGCCGATTCCGATGGACACCCTGCTGGCGGGCCTGGACCCCCTGGTGGAGGCCCTCGACCGTGAGGGGGGCGCCGCGGCGGCCCAGGCGATCCTCACCACCGATCTGGTGGACAAGCAGATCGCCCTGGAGGCGGATCTCGGCGGCCGGCAGGTGAGGCTCGGCGGCATGGCCAAGGGCTCGGGGATGATCCACCCCGCCATGGCCACCATGCTCGGCTATCTCACCTGTGATGCCGGCGTGCCGGCCGACGTGTGGCAGGGCATGGTGCGCCGGGCGGTGGAGCGCTCCTTCAACGCGATCACGGTGGACGGCGACACCAGCACCAACGACACGTTCCTGGCGTTTGCCGCCGGTGAGCCCCTGGGCCCCGAGCACTTCGACGCCCTGGAGGCCGGCCTGACGGCGGTGTCGCAGCACCTCGCCCAGGCGATCGCCCGCGATGGCGAGGGCGCCACCTGCCTGATCGAGGTGCAGGTGGACGGCAGCGCCGATGAGGCCGGCGCCCGGGCCATCGCCCGCACCATCTGCGGCTCGTCGCTGGTGAAGTGTGCCGTCCACGGCCGTGACCCCAACTGGGGTCGGATCGTGGCTGCGGCGGGTCGGGCGGGGGTCGCCTTCGATCCCGAGGCGGTGGCCCTCTGGCTGGGCGAGCACCAGCTGATGGCGGCGGGTCAGCCGCTGGCGTTCGACCGCCCGGCCGCCTCCCGGTACCTGAAGGATCGGGCCGCCGGCGCCTACCTCGGCGGCACTGGCGCCGGCGGCGACACCGTGCTGATCCGCCTGGTGGTGGGCGAGGGCCCCGGCCGGGGCCGCGCCTGGGGCTGCGACCTCTCGGATCAGTACGTGCGCATCAACGCCGACTACACGACCTAGCCTCCTGTCCATGGCCCAGTCCCGCCCTGCCCAGTCCCCCCGGCCCCTGCGCCGCAGCCGCTGGCGAGGTCCGCTCGTGGCTGGGTTCTGCTTCGGCCTGGGCTATGGGGTCACCCAGCGCTTGCTGGCGCTGCAGTTGCCCGCTCTGGTGCAGCTGCGCCAGGGTTTCGAGGTGCGGGAGTTTCCCGGCACCAGCCTGGAGAGTCTGCGTCTGCGTTTCGGCAGTGACTCCAAGGAGATCCGCGGCGATCTGGAGTTGATGGAGCTGGAGCAGCAGGCCAAACAGCGTGAGGCCAAGCGCAAGGAAGAGCAGCGCCAGCAGGAGCTGGACGAGCAGCGGCGCCAGACCCAGCTCCAGGCCGAGGAGGCCAGGTCGGCCGAGCCGGCTGAACCTGTCCAGCAGGCACCCCTCGAGCCAGCGCTTCCGGATCCGGGCCCGGAGCCTGAGGGGGCCCCTCAGGCCCCCGCACTCCCCTCGCCGGGGGAACCCTGAGCTGCAGCGGGTCATCCCCATCTGGCACAGTTCCAGCAGCAGTGAAGGCTCCATGCCGGCGCCCCAGACCCTGATGCAGGCCGCGCTGGCGCGGCTGGGAGCCCGCCTCGGCAGTGGGCTCGTGGATGCCGCGGCCAATCTGGCCCTGGCCGTTCAGGATGCGCCCGAGCGGCTTCGCCAGGAATTCGAGCTCTTCTGGGAGGAGGTGGCCGAGGAGGCGGACCGGCTGGAGCGGGATGAACGGGACCACCCGGCCCACCGGGATGGGGCGGGGGAGCCGCCCGAGTCCGTTCAGGATCAGATCGATGCCCTGCGCGCCCAGGTCGCCGGCCTGAACCGTCGACTGGACCAGCGCCCGTGATCCGGCGCCCGCTGCGCATCTGGTGGCTGGCGCTGCGGCTCGCCGTCGGTCTCTGGTGGGATGGCCAGCGCTGGTCCTACCCCGGCGGGCCCACGCCCGAACGCCGCAGCCAGCGGGCCCGGCGCCGGGCCCGCTGGCTGACCCGCGAGTTTCTGGGCCTGGGCTCGGCCTTCATCAAGCTCGGGCAGCTGCTCTCCGCCCGTCCCGATGTGCTGCCCGCCGAGCTCGTCGAGGAGCTCTCCGCCCTGCAGGATCGGGTGCCCTCCTTCTCCTTCGAGGTGGTGCAGCAGCTGCTGGAGCAGGAGCTCGGGGAACGCTGCGCCGAGATCATCGACCTGGAGGAGGTGCCGCTCGGCTCCGCCAGTCTGGCCCAGGTGCACCGGGCCAGCCTGCGCAGCGGGCGCCAGGTGGTGCTGAAGGTCCAGCGGCCTGGCCTGGAGCGGCTCTTCCGCCTGGACCTGGAGGTGCTGCAGCAGGTGGCCCGCGTTGTGCAGCGCCATCCCCGCTGGGGCCGGGGCCGTGACTGGGTGGGCATCGCCCAGGAATGCCGCAGGGTGCTGCTGCGCGAGCTCGACTTCCGCCTCGAGGCGGAGCATGCCGCCCGCTTCCGCCAGCAGTTTCTCGACGACCCCGGCATTCGGATCCCCGCGGTGGTGTGGGAGCTGAGTTCCCGGCGGGTGCTCTGTCTCGACTACGTGCCGGGCATCAAGATCACCGACCGTGAGGCGCTCGTGGCCGCGGGCATCGCCCCTGCCGCAGTGGCGGAGAAGGGGGCCGCCAGTTACCTGCAGCAGCTCGTGCGGTTCGGCTTCTTCCATGCCGATCCCCATCCCGGCAACCTCGCCGTGGCGGCCGACGGTGCCCTCATCTACTACGACTTCGGGATGATGGGGCAGCTGTCGGGGCGGCTCCGCTCCCGCCTCGGCCGCATGGTGCGGGCAGCTGCCGGCCGCGATGCCGCTGGCCTGGTGGCCGAGCTGCAGGCCGCCGGCGTGCTGGCGCCAGGCATCGATCCCGGGCCCGTGCGTCGTCTGGTGCGGGTGATGCTCAACGAGGCCCTCACCCCACCCTTCTCCGCCAATGTGCTGAACAAGCTCTCCGGGGACCTCTACGAGCTGGTCTACGGCCAGCCCTTCCGCCTGCCTCCTGAGCTGATCTTCGTGATGCGGGCCCTCTCCACCTTCGAAGGGGTGGGCAGGAGCCTCGACCCCGGCTTTAGCCTGGTCGCCATTGCCCGCCCCTACCTCCTTCCCCTGATGACCTCCAGCGGTGCCGGCGGGAACGATCTGCTCGGGGAGATCTCCCGCCAGGCTGCTCAGGTGGGCAGCCGTGCCCTCGGAATCCCGCGCCGGCTGGATGAAAGCCTGGCGCGGATCGAGCAGGGGGATCTGCAGGTGCAGATCCGTGCCGGCGAGACCGACCGTCTGCTGCGACGCCTCGCCCTGGCCCAGCAGTCCGCCGGCCAGTCCATGCTGCTGGCTGGCCTGGCCGTTGCCGCAGCCCTGCTGGCGGTGAGCACCCGCCCCACCCTGGTGGTCATCCCGCTTGTGGCGGGGCTGCCGGTCGGTCTGGGTTGGCTGAAGCTGCAGGCGCGGCTGGCCCGCGACGGCCGGTTGGATCAGCTGCCGGGGATGGCCGCGCCCCCCGCTCCGCCCAGCGGCGACTGAGCTGTAGCCACCCGCTGACCCCTATTTCCCCCGGGGGCCGCGGTCCTCGGCGCCGGCGTAGGTGGCCTGGCTCCCCAGTTCATCCTCGATGCGGAGCAGCTGGTTGTACTTGGCCACCCGCTCGCTGCGGCTGAGCGATCCGGTCTTGATCTGGCCCGCCCGGGTGGCGACGGCCAGGTCGGCAATGGTGGTGTCTTCCGTCTCGCCGCTGCGGTGGCTGATCACGCTGGTGTAACCGGCACGGCCCGCCAGGTCGATGGCCTGGAGGGTTTCGGTGAGCGAGCCGATCTGGTTCACCTTGATCAGGATCGAATTGGCCACCCCCAGGTCGATGCCCCGCTGCAGGCGGCTGGTGTTGGTCACGAACAGGTCATCACCCACCAGCTGCACGGTGCTGCCCAGCTTCTCGGTCAGCAGTGCCCAGCCGTCCCAGTCGTCCTCCGCCACGCCATCCTCGATCGAGACGATCGGGAACCGGCTGACCAGCTGGGCGAGCTGGTCCACCATCTCGGCACTGGTGTAGCTGCCGCCGTCGAAGGCGTAGCGCCCGTCGCGGTAGAACTCGGTGCTGGCCACATCCAGGGCCAGGGAGATCTGGTCGGCGGGGCGGTAACCGGCCTGCTCGATCGCCTGCACGAGGATCTCGCCGGCGGCGATGTTGCCCAGATCGGGGGCGAAGCCGCCCTCGTCTCCCACGGCGGTGCTCAGGCCCTGGTCCTTGAGCAGGCCCTTGAGGGTGTGAAACACCTCGGTGCCCATCCGCAGGGCTTCGCTGAAGCTGGCAGCCCCATGGGGGACCAGCATGAATTCCTGGAAATCCAGGCTGTTGGCAGCGTGGGCCCCGCCGTTGATCACGTTCATCAACGGCACCGGCAGCAGGCTGGCCATGGGGCCGCCCAGGTAGCGGTAGAGGGGCAGGCCCACCCCGTTGGCCGCCGCCCTGGCGGTGGCCAGGCTCACCGCCAGGATGGCGTTCGCGCCGAGGGCGCTCTTGTTGTCGGAGCCATCCAGCTCGAGCATCGCCGCATCGACGGCCGCCTGGTCGAGGGCACTGAGGCCGCAGAGGCTGGGGGCGATCTTCTCCTCGATGTTGCTCACCGCCTGGAGCACGCCCTTGCCCATGTAGCGGCTGCCGCCATCGCGGAGTTCATGGGCTTCGTGCGCGCCGGTGCTGGCACCGCTGGGAACGATGGCGCGGCCGCTGGCCCCACCTTCGAGCATCACCTCCGCCTCCACCGTGGGGGTGCCGCGGGAATCGAGCACCTCACGGGCCACCACGGTGTCGATCACGAGGTCGAGGGAGTCGATCACGGAAGCGTGCCTTGGTGTTCTCAGGGGTGGATCCTATGGGTCACCCCCTCCCCCCCATATGTGCCAACGAGCACTGGCTCGATGGTGGCTGGCCAGAATGGAGGGACGATGCCCCCGATGCCGTCTCGCCGATGCGCCTGCTCCACACCATGCTCCGGGTGGGGAACCTGGAGCGCTCCCTGGCCTTCTACACCGACGTGCTCGGCATGACGCTGCTCCGCCGCAAGGACTACCCCACGGGCCGCTTCACCCTGGCGTTCCTGGGTTACGGCGAGGAGAGCGAGAACACGGTGCTGGAACTCACCCACAACTGGGACACCGACCGCTACGAGCTCGGTGAGGGCTACGGCCACATGGCCCTTGGTGTCGAGGACATCCACGCCACCTGCCGGGCGATCGCGGCCAAGGGGGGGCGGGTGGTCCGGGAGCCCGGGCCGATGAAGCACGGCAGCACGGTGATCGCCTTCGTGGAGGATCCCGACGGTTACAAGGTGGAGCTGATCCAGCTGGGGTCCCTGACCGATGCGGCCTGATCCCGGCGCGCTGATGGCCCAACCCGGCGCCAGCCTGACCAGCGACCCCGACCGCTTCAGCGAGGACGCCTGGGAGCTGTTGCTGGCCTCCCAGGACACGGCCCGCCGCTGGCGCCATGACGTGATGGATGTGGAGCACCTGCTCCTCACCCTGCTGATGAACCGGCGCTTCGGCCGCTGGGTCGAGCGGATGCCTGTCGATCAAGACACCCTGCTCGATCGCCTGGAGGCCTTCTGCGCCGACCAGCCGACCAGCAGCGGTGATCAGCTGTTCATCGGCGACGCCCTCGAGGACCTGCTCGAGGAGGCGGACCGCCGGCGGGCGGGCTGGGGGTCCCGCTTGCTCGACGTTCCCCATCTGCTGCTCGCCCTGGTGCAGGAGCCCCGCATCGGCGCGGCCCTGCTGGCCGGCGAGGGGCTCACGGAGGACACCGTGCTGCGCCAGCTGCGGCCGCCATCCTCGGCCCGGGCGGCCCTCGGCGAGCCCCCCGAGCCCGCCGATGACTGGGTCGATGGCCGCACCCCTGGCGGTGCCGCCCGGCGGGTGGGATCCGAGCGGCTGGTCCGCTCCTCGGCCACAGCCTCGTCCACCTCCAAGCCCACCGCCACAGGCCCGGCCCCGACGGCAGCCACTGCATCGGCCCCCGCGGCATCCCCGGCCAACGGGACCGTTGCGGCAGCGGGCTCCCCACCCGCCCTTCGCCTCGAGGCCGAAGGACCCGAGCCCACGGCGCTGGAGCGTTACGGCCGGGACCTCACCGCCGCGGCCCAGGCCGGTGAGCTGGACCCGGTGATCGGGCGCGACGCCGAGATCCGCCGCCTCATCCAGGTGCTCTCCCGCCGCAGCAAGAACAATCCGGTGCTGATCGGCGAACCCGGTGTGGGCAAGACGGCGGTGGCCGAGTCCCTCGCGCAGCGGATCGTGGCCGGCGAGGTGCCCGACTCCCTGCGGGGCCAGCGGCTCGTCGCCCTGGACCTCGGGGCGCTGATCGCGGGGGCCAAGTTCCGCGGGCAGTTCGAGGAGCGCCTGCGCACGGTGCTGGCCGAGGTGCGGGATGCCGACCCTGGCGTGATCGTGTTCATCGACGAGCTGCACACCGTCGTGAGCAGCGATCGCTCCGGAGGCGATGCCGGCAGCATCCTCAAGCCGGCCCTGGCCCGCGGCGAGCTCCGCTGCATCGGTGCCACCACCCCGGAGGAGTACCGCCGCAGCATCGAGAAGGACCCGGCGCTCGACCGCCGTTTCCAGCAGGTGGTGATCCGGGAGCCCGGGCTCGAAACCAGCGTGGAGATCCTGCGCGGGCTGAAGGAGCGCTACGAGCTGCACCACGGCGTCACGATCAGCGATGGCGCCCTGGTGGCCGCGGCGCGCCTGGCCGATCGCTACATCGCCGACCGCTGCCTGCCCGATTCCGCCATCGATCTGGTGGATGAGGCGGCCGCCAACCTGCGGATGGAGGTCACCTCCAAGCCCCAACCCGTGGAGGAGGCGGAGGTGGCGCTGCGGCGCGTCGAGCTGGCCCTGCTCTCCGCCGAGACCGCGCCCGAGTCGGAGCGGATCCAGCTGCAGGAGCAGCGGCGCAGGGCCACCGAGAAGCTGCAGGCCCTGCAGCAGCGCTGGCAGGCCGAACGGGCTCGGGTGGACGAGCTGCGCGAGCTGCTGCAGCGGGACGAGGACCTGCGCCACGCCATTGCCGAGGCCGAGCGCCAGGGGGATCTGGAGGAGGCGGCCCGGCTCCAGTACGACCAGCTGCATGGCCTGCAGCAGCGCCGGGCGGCGCTGGAGGCCGAGATGCAGACCGACGCGATGCTGCGGGAGCAGGTGGAGCCGGGGGACATCGCCGATGTGGTGGCCCGCTGGACCGGCATCCCCGTGCAGCGTCTGCTGGCGGGTGAACGCCAGAAACTGCTCGAGCTCGACAGTCGCCTGGGGGAGCGGGTGATCGGCCAGCCCGAGGCGGTGGCGGCGGTGGCGGCGGCGATCCGCCGGGCCAGGGCCGGCATGCAGTCGCCGAGGCGGCCGGTCGGTTCGTTCCTCTTCCTGGGCCCCACCGGCGTGGGCAAGACGGAACTCGCCAAGGCCCTGGCGGCCGCGCTCTTCGACGAGGAGGACGCCCTGGTGCGCCTCGACATGAGCGAGTTCATGGAGCGCAACGCCGTGGCCCGGCTGGTGGGGGCTCCACCCGGTTACGTGGGCTACGAGGAGGGCGGCCAGCTCACCGAGGCGGTGCGGCGGCGTCCCTATGCGGTGGTGCTGCTGGATGAGGTGGAGAAGGCCCACCCCGAGGTGTTCAACCTGCTGCTGCAGGTGCTCGATGATGGCCGGCTCACCGATTCCCAGGGCCGCACCGTCGACTTTCGCCACACCGTGGTGATCATGACCAGCAACCTGGCCAGCCGCTCCATCCTCGAGCACGCCCGGGGGGGCCTCGACGCCCGGGAGCTGGAGAAGGCGGTGGACCAGGCGCTGGCCTCCCGCTTCCGCCCGGAGTTCCTCAACCGCATCGATGAGGTGATCCGCTTTCGTCCGCTGGCCCAGGCCGATCTGGAACGGATCGTGCGGCTCCAGCTGGCCGAGCTGGCCGGCCTGCTGGCGGAGCAGGAGCTGGAGCTGGTGGTGGAGGAGCCGGTGGTGCGGGTGCTCGCCGAGCAGGGCTATGAGCCCGAGTACGGGGCCCGCCCGCTGCGGCGGGTGCTGCGCCGTCGCATCGAGAATCCCCTGGCGACGGAGTTGCTGGAGGATCGCTACGCCGCGGCGCGGGGCGTGCGGCTCGCCCTGGCCGAGGACCCGGCGGCGCCCCTCTGCTTCGAGCCCCTGTTCGAGCCCCGGGCGGAGCCTGGTGAGAGCGTCCGGTAGGGTGGTCGTTTGCCGAGACGCGCGGATTCCCGCGTGCGCCAGCGCCCGGGGTTTCCGAAGTGGTGTCCGATCCCATCCCTGCTGAATCCAACCGCTCCGAGGACCGCTCGGAGCTGTCTTCTGGAGCCGATCCCGTGGCCGGGGGGGCTGCCCCCTCGGAGGCCCCCCCGGCTTCCGGCGGGTTCGGCGCCGCCACCCTGGGTGAGTTGCGCAAGGTGGTCTGGCCCAGCCGTCAGCAGCTGTTCAGTGAGTCGGTGGCGGTGATCCTGATGGTGGGGCTCTCGGCCGCGGCGATTGCCGCCATCGACCGCTTCTACGGCTGGGCTGCCTCCCAGATCTTCGGCTGAAGAACGTTCCACGTTCACCGATTCCCTCTCCATCTCCCTGAGCAACCCAACCCTGAGCACCGTGTCCGAGATCCTGTCCGAGAGCCAAGTCGACATCGCCGAGATCGGCGCCGAGGTGTCCACGGAGCTGTCCGGCGAAGCCGGCCAGGATCAGCCTGCGGGCGACCAGCCTGGGGAGAAGCGTCAGGTCGCCCGCTGGTATGCCGTGCAGGTGGCCTCCAGCTGTGAGAAGAAGGTGAAGGCCACGCTGGAGCAGCGGGCCGTGACCCTCGGGGTCGACAACCGCATCCTCGAGATCGAGATTCCCCAGACCCCCGGGGTGAAACTCAAGAAGGACGGCAGCCGTCAGAGCACCGAGGAGAAGGTCTTCCCCGGCTACGTGCTGGTGCGGATGGTCCTCGATGAGGACACGATGATGGCGGTGCGCAGCACCCCGAACGTGATCAACTTCGTGGGTGCCGAGGAGCGGCGTGCCACGGCCCGGGCCCGGGGCCACATCAAGCCCCGCCCCCTGAGCCGGCAGGAAGTCGACCGCATCTTCAAGCGTGCCGCCGAGAAGAAGCCCGTGGTCAAGGTCGACCTGGCGGAGGGGGATCAGATCCTCGTGACTGCGGGTCCGTTCAAGGACTTCCAGGGCGAGGTCATCGAGGTGTCCGGCGAGCGCAACAAGCTCAAGGCCCTGCTCTCCATCTTCGGCCGCGAAACACCGGTGGAACTGGAGTTCTCCCAGATCAGCAAGCAGAGCTAGGCCTTCGGCCCCGGCTCAGCGGCCGTCTCCCTGCGGAGGGCGGCCGTTCCTTCACCGCCTCCCTCAGCGGAGGTGATCCGCAGACCCGCCCAGTAGTTCGAGACGATGGCCAAGAAAGTCGTAGCCGTGATCAAGCTGGCCCTCCAGGCCGGCAAAGCCAACCCGGCGCCACCGGTGGGCCCCGCCCTCGGTCAGCACGGCGTCAACATCATGGCGTTCTGCAAGGAGTACAACGCCCGCACGCAGGACAAGGCCGGTTACGTGATCCCGGTGGAGATCTCGGTCTTCGAAGACCGCAGCTTCACCTTCATCACCAAGACCCCCCCCGCTTCCGTGCTGATCTCCAAGGCAGCCGGGATCGAGAAGGGTGCCGCCACCTCCGCCAAGGGTTCCGTGGGTGCCATCAGCCGCGCCCAGCTCGAGGAGATCGCCAAGACCAAGCTGCCCGACCTCAACTGCACCAGCGTGGAGTCGGCCATGCGCATCATCGAAGGCACCGCCCGCAACATGGGCGTCGCCGTCAACGACTGAACCGTTCCATTCCCATCACCGGGGGAGATCCAGCCAGCCGCCCGCGGCGCCCAGCGCCCCTTGCCGCCCTGCATCGCCCGCACCCCATCACCGCCATGCCCAAAGTTTCCAAGCGTTTTTCCGCCCTCGAGGCCAAGGTCGCCGAGCGCGCCTACGAGCCCCTGGAGGCCATCGAACTGGTGAAGGCGAACGCCAACGCCAAGTTCGATGAGACCATCGAGGCCCACGTGCGTCTCGGGATCGATCCCAAGTACACCGACCAGCAGCTGCGCACCACCGTGGCCCTGCCCCACGGCACCGGTCAGAGCATCCGCATCGCCGTGATCGCCCGTGGTGAGGCGGTGGCTGCCGCCAAGGCCGCCGGAGCCGACCTCGCCGGCGATGACGAGCTGGTCGAGCAGATCGCCGGTGGCGCGATGGACTTCGACCTGCTGATCGCCACCCCGGACATGATGCCCAAGGTGGCCAAGCTCGGCCGGGTGCTCGGTCCCCGCGGCCTGATGCCCAACCCCAAGGCCGGCACCGTGACCACCGACCTGGCCGGCGCCATCAGTGAGTTCAAGGCCGGCAAACTCGAGTTCCGCGCCGACCGCACCGGCATCGTGCACGTGCGCTTCGGCAAGGCCAGCTTCGAGCCCGCCAAGCTGCTCGACAATCTCAAGGCCCTGCAGGAGACGATCGACAGGAACAAGCCCAGTGGCGCCAAGGGCCGTTACTGGCGTTCCCTGTACGTGACCTCCACCATGGGTCCGTCGGTGCAGGTCGACTTCTCGGCGCTGCAGGACCTCAAGCAGGAGTCCTGAGGCCGGCACCGGTTCCGACCTCCCGCTCCTCCGCAGGGCCGGCCTTCCCACCGAAGGCCGGCTTTTTCATGGCAGGGCGAGCGGGGCGGAGGGGAACGCTGCCGGGATGGTGATGGTCTAAGGTCTTGGTCTGGCTTCTGCCAGAAGGGCACGCGCCCTACCCCAGACAGCAGGTTGGTGAGGATCAGCCGGTTCGCCGGTCGACCCCTGCCATAAGCCCTGCCGAGGTGAACGCGACAGGTTTCAGCCCCCGGCTCTCCAGCGGAACTGCTCCGCCGGACGCTCGGATCGGGTCCGGAGCATGCAGCGGCCTCGAGTTGTCAGGCGGTGATTCCCTGGAATCTCCCTGACAGCCGTCCAGGGCCGCGTACCCGGCTTGTTCCCCCGATCCGATCCTTTCCTATGGGCCGCACGCTGGAGAACAAGCAACAGATCGTCGACGAGCTCAAGGGGCTCCTCGGCGAGGCCGAACTGGCGCTGGTCCTTGATTTCAAGGGCCTCTCCATCAAGGAAATGACTGATCTGCGGACCCGTCTGCAGGCCAGCAACGGCGTGTGCAAGGTGACCAAAAACACCTTGATGCGTCGGGCCATTGATGGCAACAGCGCCTGGTCGGATCTCGATTCCCTCCTCACCGGCACCAACGCCTTCGTGCTCGTCAAGGGCGACGTGGGTGGTGCGGTGAAGGCCGTGCAGTCCTTCCAGAAGGACACGAAGAAGTCGGAGACGAAGGGCGGTCTTTTCGAAGGCAAGCTCCTCTCCCAGTCCGACATCAAGGCCATCGGAGATCTGCCCTCCAAGGAGGTGCTCATGGCCCAGATCGCTGGTGCGATCAACGCCGTGGCCACCAAGCTGGCCGTGGGCATCAACGAGGTTCCTTCCGGTCTCGCTCGGGCGCTCCAGCAGCACGCCGATGGCAAGGGTCAGGCCTCCTGAGGTCTGCCCAGGCGCCATCCCCGTGCCTTGCGAGCTCAACCGATCCGACTGTCCAACACAGATCTGTTGCTGATTCCCAACCATGTCTGCTACTACCGACCAAATTCTCGAACAGCTGAAAACCCTCTCCCTGCTTGAGGCTTCCGAGCTCGTCAAGCAGATCGAAGAGGCCTTCGGTGTCTCCGCCGCCGCTTCCGCCGGCGTCGTCATGGCTGCTCCCGCCGCTGGTGGGGCTGCCGAGGTCGCCGAAGAACAGACCGAATTCGACGTGATCCTCGAGGGATTCGAAGATTCGGCCAAGATCAAGGTGCTCAAGGCCGTCCGCGAGGCCACCGGCCTCGGCCTCGGTGAAGCCAAGGCCCTGGTGGAAGCCGCTCCCAAGGCGGTCAAGGAGGGCATCGCCAAGGCCGATGCCGAGGCTCTCAAGAAGACCCTCGAAGAGGTCGGCGGCAAGGTGTCGATCAAGTGATCGCTCCGGGGTGGCCCCGTGCCGCCCCCGCGCTTGTGCCTCTCCTCGACAGCCGGCCCCTGGGCCGGCTTTTTTGTTGGCGCTCCCTGCCCACGCCGATCCGGGGCTCTGCAGCCAAGGAGCATGCAGCCAAGAAAAAAGCCCCGCCGAAGGCGGGGCTGGAAGTTGGAACGGTCTTCAGGAGTCTGTCCTCGTTTCGACCCTGAAGAGTCGTCCCTCACTCCTCACACTCCAGAACCTTAGGGAGGCCATCAGTCGGGGAGATGGGAGCTGGGACACTCTCGCAACTGGGCTTGGGCCGAAGGGGCTGCTGGCCAGCAAGCCCTCCTGGGGGCGGTGCTCAGGGGCGGTAGGGAACGACCTGCAGGGCGATCACGCCGGTTTCAGCCGAGAGCCGCGATCCTGAGCTCTCCGGCGAGGTCCTGGAGGTCAATCCCCGCCGCGGGCGGTCGAGGCTGGCCAGGGTTCTGCTGCCGGGGCGATCGATGGAGGGTGGCGGCGGTACGGCGGGCATCGCCAGGGTGTCACCGCCGCCCCGGGCCCGGGCCAGGAGCACCGGCAGGGGCTCGGCATGGGCCATGTAGAGATGGCGCAGGGCTTCCTCCCCATAGGTGCGGCGCTGGAAGCTCCAGCCGGGCGCCAGGGTGAGCTCCGCCAGGCCCGAGGCTGGGGCGGGGCCACTGGCCACGGGAATCAGGGTCGACTGCTGGGGGTTGCTGGCCATCAGCTGCAGGCGCCCGTTCGCCTGTTCGACCCGCAGCCGCCAGGGATTGGCCAGGTCGGTGTCGGCTGCCCGCAGGGAATAGGCGCTGCTGGAGAGGTACCGGCCGCAGACCCCTTCGGGAACATCGGTGTCGTAGGTGATGACGGTCCCGTCGGGAAAGCGCCGCCAACAGGGCGGCTCAGGCTGGAGTTGCTCCAGGACGATCAGATTCCAGCGGTTGCCGGCGAGGGGCTGGGCCAGGGCGATCGCCTGACCCTCGGCGATCGGTTGGCTGCCGAAGAGGCCGGAGGCCTGCACCCGTTCAGCCGATACCGTGCCGAGCACGGCGGCCGTGGCGCCGACGCAGCCGGCCACCACGGCCAGATAGGTTCGAAGCTGAATGCGGTTGTGGCTGGGGTTGTGGCTGCGGCTGGGACTGGGCTGGCGACTGATCGCACGCCTGAAGGGCATGGCTGCGCTCCTGCCCTGCGGGGCACGACAGTGGTTCAGAGAGCCTGTCTAGCGAACTTTTCTGGAGTGTCCAGTGGCGGATGAGCCGGTCAGAGTTGTGGCGGCGGCCTGTGACGGCGCCTGCAGCGGCAATCCCGGCCCCGGCGGGTGGGGAGCGCTGCTGCGGTTCGAGGACGGTTCCGTCCATGAGATGGGGGGGGCGGAGGCCGCCACCACCAACAACCGCATGGAGCTGACCGCGGCCCTGGCGGTGCTCGAAGCCCTGCGGGACCTCCCCCGCCACCCTGATCTGGCGATCCGCACCGACAGCCGCTACCTGATCGACGGGCTGGGCAAGTGGATCCAGGGCTGGAAGCGCAAGGGCTGGCGCACGGCTTCCGGTGGGCCGGTGCTGAACCGGGACCTCTGGGAGCAGCTGGATCGCGCCCGCCTCCGCGACGTGCCGCTGCGCCATGTGAAGGGGCACAGCGGCGATCCCGACAATGAGCGCTGCGACGCCATCGCGGTCGCCTTTTCCCGCGGCCGCATTCCGCCGCTGGTGGCCGGGGAGGTGCTGGCCACTGCAAGGCTGGAGGCTGACGTGCCCCCGGCGGGTGGGTCCCTGGCGGGTGGGCCCCCGGCGGACGCCGGTGGGCCGTCAATCTCCCAGGATCAGATCTTCGACGCGGCGCCGGCACCCCTGCAGCGCCTGCTCAGCCGCCTTGAGCTGGCGGATCGGCTGGCGGCGGAGGGTTACGGGCTCACCCTGGTGGAGCTGGCCCAGCTGGTGGAGCAGCCCCTGCGCAGCCTGGAACGCCGCACCGCTGCCTGGACCTGGCGGGACTGGCGGGTCGAGCCCCTGGCGGAGGGCCGCTGGCGGCTGCGGCGTGGCACGTCAGGATTGGTCGAGCAGGACTGAGCGGCTGTGATGGGGGATGCCGGTGGAGACGGGAGTTCGCGGCAGGAGGCTGCCACCGGCACGCTCTACACCCGCTTCGTCGGCCCTCTGCTGGCGAAGGATGCCGGCGCCGATGCCGAGCAGCTCAGCCAGCTGACGCTCGCGGCCCTGGGCCAGGCGGCGTTGCGCCGCCACTGGCCGCTGGTCAGTGGTGCCCTGGAAGGACTGGGCGGTGAGCTGGGCCATCGCGACCCCCGTCTCGCGCAGAGTCTGTTCGGCTGCCGTTTCAGCAACCCGGTCGGTCTGGCCGCCGGTTTCGACAAGGACGGCGTGGCCGCGGCGATCTGGCACCTGTTCGGCTTCGGCTTCGCCGAGCTGGGCACGATCACCTGGCACCCCCAGCCCGGGAATCCACGGCCGCGCCTGTTCCGACTGGCCCAGGAGCGGGCGGCGCTCAACCGGATGGGTTTCAACAACCGGGGGGCCCAGGCGGCGCGCCGCACCCTCGAGCGGCAGCGCATGCCTGCGCCCGGTCAGCGGCCTGCGGTGCTCGGTATCAACCTCGGCAAGTCCCGGCTCACGGCCCTGGAGCAGGCTCCCGACGATTACGCGGCCTCGCTGGAGCTGCTGGCTCCCCTGGCGGACTATGCCGTGATCAACGTCAGCTCACCCAACACCCCCGGGCTGCGTGATCTGCAGGACGAAGTCCTGCTGCGCCGGCTGGTGGAACGGCTGCGTCGCCTGCCGGCCTGTCCCCCGCTGCTGGTCAAGATCGCCCCCGATCTGGAGGACGACGCGATCGATGCCATCGCCCGGATGGCCTACGAGGAGGGCCTGGCCGGGGTGATCGCGGTGAACACCAGCCTCGACCGGCTGGGCCTGGAGGATCGACGGCTGCTGCAGACCGGCAGAACCCTGGCGGAGGAAGCCGGCGGACTCAGTGGGGCACCGCTGCGAGCCCGGGCACTGGAGGTGCTGCGCCGGTTGCGGGCCACGGCGGGGCCGGCCCTGCCGCTCATCGGCGTGGGCGGGATCGACTCCCCCCAGGCGGCATGGGAGCGCATCACGGCAGGCGCCTCGCTGGTGCAGCTCTACACCGGCTGGATCTACGAAGGCCCCACCCTGGTGCCGCGCATCCTGGAGGGACTCGGCCGCCAGCTGGACCGCCATGGTCTGGGCCACCTCGGACAGGCGGTCGGCAGTGGGCTGGCCTGGCGATGAAAGTTCGGTAGCTTTTCCAGGACTGCAGCGGTCGGGAACTTGGTGCTGGCTGGGATCAAGGAGCGGTGGCGATCTGTACGGGCCGAGCTGTTTCCGAAGCTGGTGTTGCTCGATCTGAGTGACGCCATGGTCCTCACGGGCCAGGCCTTCAAGCCGGGGGGGGCCGATTCACCGGTCTGGACCGCGCCGGTGCCGGCCCGCACGGTCCGCTCCGGGGTCCCGATCGCGGCCGATGCCCTGGGTGATTTCATCGGTGACCTGCTCCTCGAGCACAGCACCCCGGATGCCAGCCTGGCTGTCGCCCTGCCGCAGGCGGCCAGCCAGTGGCGGCTGATCGAGTGGCCAGCGGGGACCATCCCGGAGGATCCGGTGGAGGCTCTGCGGGAGATGAATCCCGACCTGCAGCTGCCGTTCCGCCTCGATGAGGCCTACATCGACATCCAGGACGTGCCAGCCAGCCCCTCGCGCTCAGTGCTGGTGGCGGCTCCCCGCGGCACCGTGGAGGCCTGGATCAACCTGTTCGCCATCGCCGGTGGCAGCCTGCGCCACCTCCTGCCTGCCCAGGCCGCCCGGATGGCCGGCCTTCGCGAGGCGATCGAGGCCTCACCCCCCGGCGGAATGGTCGCCCTCCTCCAGCCCCTGGCATCGCGCCACCAGCTGGAGGTCTGGGTGGATGGGGCCCCTGAATTCGAACGTAGTCTTCCCCTCGAATCCCAAGCTCTGGTGCCTGCCCTGACGCAGTCCATCACCTACTGCCAGGAGCGCTTCTCCCCCTCCTCCACCCGCCTGCTCCTGGCCCAGCCGTTCGAGGGCAGCGATGCGGTGGCCCAGGCCCTGGAGTTCCCGATCGAACCCGTCGATCTGGGGGGCTTCGGCTCCCTGGTGCTCAAGGGGCTCGCCGATGTGGAGTTGACGCGATGACCCTCTCGCCCTACGACCTCCTCCGTGAAAAACGCCAGGAGCTCGGCCTGGCGGAACCCGCCGTTGCCGAGTCGGCCATACGCCAGACCCTGTTCAAGGGCCTGGCGATCGGATCCACCCTGGTGGGTCTGGCCCTGGGGGTCACGGCCCTGCTGTTCCTGCGTGGCGTGATGGTGCAGGCCGAGCTCGATCGGTTGGCCACGGTGGAAGCCGAAGTGGAGCAGTATCAGAGCCGGCTCGATGCCCAGAAAGCGAAGCTCGCCCAGGTGACCGGTGCGAACAAGCAGCTCGTCGAAGGCCTGATCGCCGTGCGCTCCGGTTCCGCCCTGTTGCGGGATCTGCAGCTGCGGATTCCCGAGGGGATCCAGCTCACCGATGCCCAGGAGCAGGGAGGGACCACCATGGTGCTCAAGGGGCTGGCCCAGGAGCCCAAGGCCTTTGAGCGGATCAACGCGCTCCAGCTCGAGCTGAAGCGCTCTCCCCTCCTCGACACCAACCAGGGGGCCCGGCTGGTGAAGGCCAGCCGTGATCGCACCGACACCCAGCAGGGCAAGGTCTTCGTTCCCCCGGTCGCCTTCGAGTTGCAGGTGGCCTTCCGGAAGGAGATTCCCCCCGCCTCCGAGAAGCTGATCCTCGAGCAGCTCGGATCCGAAGGTCTGTCCCGTCGCTTTGACCTGCTCCAGAAGGAGGGTTTGTTGCCATGACCAATCTTCAGGCTGCGGCTGACAGCCAGCGCGAGACTCTGCGTCAGCGCCTCCTGCTCGGTGTCCCCATCGGCGTCGGTGTGCTCCTTGCCGGCGTGGTGGTTGGCACCCTCGGCGTTCCCCAGTGGCTGCGTTTGCAGAGCGACTCCGAGCGCCTGGCCGAGCTCCAGGCCCTGCAGGCCCGGATCCCCCTGCTGCGCAGCCAGCTGGCCAAATCCGCCGCCGACCAGGAGGACGCCGAGCGGAAGCAACGCAAGATCCTTTCCCTGATCCAGGGCAGTGGCGAGTTCCTCACCTTCCTGGCCCAGGTCGATCGCGAGGCAGGCCGCAGCGGCATTCAGCTCGAGCTCTACGAACCCGTGGTGGCCCCGCCGCCGGCCGCCCAACAGCCCTCCCAGGGCCAGGCCAACCAGGCTCCACCTCCGAAGCTGCCGCCTCTGGAGGAGGCTGGACTCGCCTCCGAGAAGGTGCTGCTCACTGCCCGTGGCCCCTACCCAAGCCTGCTGGCCTTCGTGCGTTCGGTGGAAAAGCTCAGCCTGTTGGTGGAGCCCAGCCAGTTCGCCATGGCTCTGGTCGAGGTGCCTGCGCCCCCAGGAACCCCATCAGCCGGGGCGGCACAGGTCAAGCTCACCCAGCCGGAGCTCAAGTTGCTGCTCACCTACTACAAGGCTCCCAAGGATGGCCTCAAACCGCCAGCGCCGCCCACCCCGCCGCCGGCGCCGAAGCAGGGCTGATCAGGAACTGTCCGTAGCTCTGGTGTTCCCAAAATCTGATCGGTAATATCCCGCCAGGCACCGCATCTGTGCATTGGGACGGCTTAACAGGGCGAAACTGATGGGCGTGGCGCTGGCAGGAGGGGTGCTCAGCACCTCCTTGCTGGGAGTCGCGAGCGACGCGGCTCCCCGCTCCTCATCACCCGGCTCGAGTACGGTCCGTACCCCGGAAGTCTCCGGCGCCGTTCAACTCAAGGTGAGGCGCCTGCCCGATTCCGTGGAGCTCGTGATCGAGGGCACCGGAATCTCTCCCCAGCTCCAGCAATCCAGCAACGGCCCCGGTTGGCAGGGTCAGGTGTTCACCGCCACTCCGACCGCCCTGAAGGCAGGCCCGCAGCGGCTGTCACTGCCTGAGGTGGGGATCCAGGGGATCAGCTTCGACGGTGGTGGTGGCAGCTTCACGCTTGGCGTCACCCCCATGCCGGGCGTGACCCTGGCCAGGCCGGTGGTGAGCGCCGATGGTGAGAATCTGATCCTCTCCTTCCCCTCCCCCGTCCCCCAGGCCTCCCTGCAGGTCAACCGGGTCAGCCTGGCCCAGCCCGGGGCTGTGCCGTTGCCGAGCTACGCCCCTCCGCTTCAGCCCCGGGCCGTGGCCCCGCCCCTCGGTGACATGGCCGTGGGCACCATGACGCTGCGCAACCCGGGCTACGTCAATGTCTCCGGCCCGCCGGTGACGATGACGCTGAAGAACGCTCCTGCGAAGGATGCCTTGATGGCCCTGGCCCAACTCGGCGGGTATGGCTTTGCCTATGTGGAAGAGTCGGGGGACGGCGGTTCACGGGGCGCTGGAGGCAGCAGCGGCACCCAGCCGATCTCGGTGGCGTTTCGAGGCGAGAGCTACGCCCGTGCCATCAACACCACCCTCCTGGCGGCGGGTCTGCAGGGCAAGCTCGAGGGAAGCATGATCTTTGCGGGGCCTACGGCTCTCTCGAAGAGCTTCGGCGCCCAGGTCTCCAAGGTCTACCGCCTCAACCAGGTGGGCCCCAACGCCGCAGCTGATTACCTGGCCAACCTGGGGGCTTCTGTCACCAAGACCAACACGATCACCACCTCGGTGACCCAGGGTGTGACCCAGGGTGATGCGATCTCCTCGGCATCCAGTGCCCAGACCACCCAGGCCAGCAGCACCACCACGGTGGAGGCCTACGGCGCTTCCACCGGCCCTCTGCTTGGCCTGCGTGCTACCACGGACACCCGGCTGGGCACGATCACGATGGTGGGCGATCCTGCCGTGGTCGGGATTGCGGAGCAGTATCTGCGCCAGCTGGATCTGCGCCAGCGCCAGGTGGCGCTCAATGTCAAGATTCTTGACGTTGAGCTGAATAACACTACTGAGATTGACAATTCCTTTGCCTTCCGCTTTGGTAACAACCTGATCGTCAACGACAGCGGCCAGCTGCTGGGCGCCTTCGGCCGTTATCTGCCGGCTGACAGTGATTCCTTCAATCAGCAAGAGACGTTCTCCAGGAGTTCATCCGATTCTCTCAGCATCACCCGAGGCTTGGATCGGGGGCTAACCCGCAACCAGCTCAGTGAGATCAACCAAGAGCTGACTACTGAGACGGGTTCTGAACTGGTCCAACAGGATGATGGACAGTTTGTGGTTGTGCCGAGCAGTAATTCGATTGATGTCAACTCGGATCGGTTCCAAAGAAGCGTCGAGCGGATTTTGTCTCGTACCTTGGGCCGTAATGTTCAGACCACCTCCAATTCCACTTCCAACTTCAGCGGCTCACGACGCGTCAATCCGGGTCAAAGTTATCCTTCCGACAGCTTCTACGATTTCCTCAGGGCCCAGATTGTTTCGGGCTCTACAAAGGTGATTGCCAGCCCCACGCTGATTCTTTCGGAAAATCCCGCTGAAATCAGGAGGGATAGTGGCGGCTCTGATTCAAATGATGAGGGCGGACTGGACTCCTACTCAATTGACTCTCCGATCGGCCGCAGACGAGCCAATGAAGGGGTGGTGCGTGTCGGCACGAACGTGCCCACCGAAGTTGATTCTACGACGAACAACAATGCCGGCACCAATACCTGTTCAATTTCCGAGTTGACCACCGCGGGCCTGGTGCTGGGGGCCAGAGTTGAGAAGATCGACGACAATGGATTCGTCACGTTTGCTCTCTCCCCCAGTGTCTCGGCCGTCGTTGACACCATTCCGTCCGGATTGGGTTGTCCGCCGATTTCGATCCTCAACGTTCGCCGCTTGGACAGCGGAGCGCTCCGCGTTCGCGATGGTCAAACGTTGATTCTCACCGGTGTGATTTCCGAGGTTGACCGGCAAGAGGTCAGCAAGTGGCCGATCCTTGGCGATATCCCTCTCATCGGTCAGTTCTTCCGTAGTACATCTGGCGGTAAGGAAAAGCGTGAGCTCGTCATCATGGTGACCCCGCGGATCATCAATGATGAGCAGGGAGGGGTCTATGGTTACGGCTACCAACCGGGCACCCGTCAAGTTCGAGATTTCCTCGGCACGGGTTCTTACTGACTGAGATCCAGGGCCCCACCTGCCGCTTCGTTCCGTTCGTCCGCATCTGCCCTCCTGGGCCAATCTCCCATGGAGCCTTTCCCGACACCAGGTCAGCCTGAGGCCGCGTCGGGCTCGACTGGTGAATCGATCGAGGCACTGGAGCAGCAGCTGACCCGCGCCCAGGCGGAACTGGCCGAATACCAGGCCATGCTCGACGAGCTGCCGGCCATCTACGAGACGAAATTCCGCCATCAACTCCAGGTCCTGGCCCAGGACATCCGCCGCCTGATGGATGAGCGGCGCGCGCTTCAGGAGCAGCTCGCCGCAACCCTGCCGGCCGCAGAACCCCAGCCAGCGCTGCCTCCGGCAACGACCGACCTGGCTGCGGTGCCGACCCCGCCACGGCGGCCACGCTCCCTTCGTCTCAAGCGCTGGCGTCGTGGTCTGCGCCGCCGCTGGGAGACCATCCGGGCGGCTGCAGCGCATCTCCCCTCCAGCGTCGCGCCCCCCCGCTGGCCGACCCTCCCTCTTCCGCGTCGCGGTCGTCTGCCGCTGCTGGTGCTCGGGACGGTGGGGGGTGTGGCGCTGCTGGTCGTGCTGGCGGACGTCGGACTGCGGCGTCTGAAGGCCCCCACGCAGGCCCCCGGACCATCGCTGCGGCCCTCGACGGCGGTGCCTGCCGCCAATCCCTCCACGCCGCGGCGAGCTGATCAGGATCTTCTGCTGCGTGCCCGCGGCGAATCCTGGGTTCAGGTGGAAAAGCTCGACGGGGAGGTGGTGTACACCAACACCCTGCAGGAGGGCGATCTGCAGCGGATTCGGCTGCGGGATGGCCTGAAGGTACGCTCCGGCCGTCCGGACCTGCTGGACGTGGCCGTGGGGGAGGGGCCCTATGAGGTGCTCAACCCGATCAGCAACCTCGACTGGAGGACCTTTCTTCCCTCCCCGATCCCCCCGGTCAGCCAGCCCGAGGGGCCGGGCTGACCAGACCGGCCGACGTCAGGTCTGGCTGGGGCAACCGTGATGAGGAGCATGGCCCTGCCAACTCTTGTTGATCCCAGCTGACGCGTCTTGGATCACAGCCGACGCGCCTGCGAGTCGAGCTGATCCAGAACTCCCGCTGGTGGCCTGTCAGGGAAGGGCCGCCTCAGCCGTCTTACCTTTCCTGCACCCGCCTGGACCGTGCTTGACGACGGCCGTCTCCGCTCCGCTGCCCCAACGCATCTGCTGCATCGGCGCGGGCTATGTGGGCGGACCCACCATGGCCGTGATCGCCGATCGCTGCCCCGCCATCACGGTCACCGTCGTTGACCTGAACGCCGCGCGGATCGCGGCCTGGAACGATCCGGATCTGAGCCGCCTGCCGGTCTATGAGCCCGGGCTCGATCAGGTGGTGGGGCGTTGCCGTGGCCGCAACCTCTTCTTTTCCACCGCGGTGGAGGAGGCCATCGCCGCGGCCGACATGGTCTTCCTCTCGGTGAACACCCCCACCAAGACCAGGGGGCTCGGCGCCGGCCAGGCCAGCGACCTCAAGTGGGTCGAGGCCAGTGCCCGCACCGTGGCCAAGGCGGCCCAGGGCCACACGATCGTGGTGGAGAAGAGCACCCTGCCGGTGCGGACGGCCGAGGCCGTCAAGGCGATCCTGGGCGCCGGCGTGGCCGGCAAGAGTTTCTCGGTGCTCTCCAACCCCGAATTCCTGGCGGAGGGCACGGCGATCGGGGATCTGGAGCACCCCGATCGGGTGCTGATCGGTGGCGATGATCCCGCCGCCATCGACGTGCTCGCGGCGGTCTATGCCCACTGGGTGTCCCCGGAGCGCATCCTGCGCACCAACCTCTGGAGCAGTGAGCTCAGCAAGCTCACGGCCAATGCCTTCCTGGCCCAGCGGATCAGCTCGATCAACGGCATCGCCGCCTTCTGCGAGGCCACCGGCGCCGACGTGCGGGAGGTGGCGCGCGCGATCGGGGCCGACAGCCGGATCGGGCCGAAGTTCCTTCAGGCCGGCCCTGGCTTCGGTGGCAGCTGCTTCCAGAAGGACATCCTCAACCTCGTCTACCTCTGCCGTCATTACGGCCTCGAGGAGGTGGCGGCGTACTGGGAGCAGGTGGTGCGGCTCAACACCTGGCAGCAGCACCGCATCGCCCGGCTGGTGGTGACCCGGCTGTTCGGCACCGTGACGGGGAAGCGGCTCGCCATCCTGGGCTTCGCCTTCAAGGCCGACACCAACGACACCCGCGAATCCCCGGCAATCCGCATCGCCCGGGATCTGCTCGAGGAGGGCGCCCAGCTGATGATCGTCGACCCGAAGGTCAGTGAGCGCCAGATCGGCCTCGACCTCGGCCAGCCGGCCGGTGAGGGGGAAGGCAGCTGGCGTCTGGTGGCCTCGGTGGAGGCGGCGGCGCTGGGGGCCGATGCCCTGCTGCTGCTCACCGAGTGGGAGCAGTTCGCGGCGCTGGACTGGATGGCCATTGCTGCGGTGATGCGCCAGCCGGCCTGGCTCTTCGATGCCCGCGGCCGGGCCGACGAGGCGGCCGCCCGGGCGGCGGGCCTCAATGTCTGGCGCATCGGGCAGGGCTGAGGCGGTGCCGGCCTCCCTCCCGCGCAATCTGATCACGGGAGGGGCCGGCTTTCTGGGCTCCCATCTGGTCGATCGGCTGATGGAAGCCGGCGAGGAGGTGCTCTGCCTCGACAACTACTTCACCGGGCGGAAGGCCAACATCGCCCGCTGGATCGGCCACCCCCGCTTTGAGCTGATCCGCCATGACGTGACCGAGCCGATCCAGCTGGAGGTGGATCGCATCTGGCACCTGGCCTGTCCCGCCTCTCCGGTGCACTACCAGCACAACCCGATCAAGACGGCCAAGACCAGCTTCCTGGGCACCTACAACATGCTCGGCCTGGCCCGCCGGGTGGGCGCACGCCTGCTGCTCGCCAGCACCAGTGAGGTGTACGGCGATCCGGAGGTGCACCCCCAGCCGGAGGACTACCGCGGCTGCGTCAACACCATCGGCCCCCGCAGCTGCTACGACGAGGGCAAACGCATCGCCGAGACCCTCTGCTTCGATTACCACCGCATGCATGGCACGGAGATCCGCGTGGCGCGCATCTTCAACACCTACGGACCTCGCATGCTCCCCGATGACGGCCGGGTGGTGAGCAACTTCATCGTGCAGGCCCTGCGCGGCAAGCCCCTGACCCTCTACGGCGACGGCGAGCAGACCCGCTCCTTCTGTTACGTGGACGATCTGGTGGAGGGGCTGATCAGGCTGATGAACGGCACCCACACCGGCCCGATGAACGTCGGCAACCCTGGGGAATTCACCATCCGCCAGCTGGCCGAGCTGGTGCGTGACCGGATCAACCCGGAGCTGCAGTTCGTCTTCGAGCCCCTGCCCCAGGATGATCCGCTGCAACGGCAACCATGGATTGAGCTGGCCCGCCGGGAGCTGGGCTGGGAGCCCTCGGTGCCCCTGGAGCAGGGACTGGAGGCCACCATCGCCTGGTTTCGCACCAGCCTTCCAGCGGCATGAGTGCCCCGGTGCTGGTGACCGGGGCCGCTGGCTTCATCGGCGCGGCGGTCTGCCGCCGCCTGCTGGAGCAGGGCGAGTCGGTGCTGGGTCTCGACAACCTCAACGCCTACTACGACCCGGCTCTCAAGCAGGCACGCCTGGCCCGCCTGGAGGCCACGGCGGCCCCGGGCCAGTGGACCTTCCGCCACCAGGCGGTGGAGGACGGGGCCTCCCTCCTGGCGCTGTTTGAGCAGCGGCAACCCGACCGGGTGGTGCATCTGGCCGCCCAGGCAGGGGTCCGCCACTCGATCGAGAACCCGCAGGCCTACCTCCAGAGCAACCTGCTGGGCTTCGGCACCGTGCTGGAGGCCTGCCGCCACCATGGCGTCCGGCACCTCGTCTATGCCTCCAGCAGCTCGGTGTACGGCGGCAACACCAACCTGCCGTTCTCCGAGGCGCAGGCTGTCAACCATCCGGTGAGCCTCTACGCCGCCACCAAGAAGGCCAACGAGCTGATGGCCCACAGCTACAGCCACCTCTATGGCCTGCCGGCGACGGGCCTGCGGTTCTTCACCGTGTATGGGCCCTGGGGCCGCCCTGACATGGCGCCGATGCTCTTCGCCCGGGCCATCCAGGCGGGGGAGCCGATCCGGGTGTTCAACCACGGCCACATGCGGCGCGATTTCACCTTCATCGATGACATCGTCGAGGGGGTCATCCGCTGCCTGGAGAAGCCGGCCACGGCGAATCCGGCGTTCCAGGCGGTGTCCCCGGATCCGGCCACCAGCTGGGCACCCCACCGGATCTTCAACATCGGCAACAGCCAGCCGGTGGCGCTGCTGCACTTCATCGACGTGCTCGAGCGGGCCCTGGGACGGACGGCCATCAAGGATTTCCAGCCCATGCAGCCCGGCGACGTGGCGGCGACGGCGGCCGACACGGCCCTGCTCGAGGCCTGGGTGGGGTTCAGGCCATCCACCCCGCTGGAGCAGGGTGTGGAGCGCTTTGCGCGCTGGTACCGCGATTACCACGCCTGAGGGGCCCACGCCGCCAGGCAGACTCAGCCCATTCGCTTGCACAGGGATTGGCGTCGCTGCAGAGCTTGCGGGGCATGGTGGACCTGCTGCCGGAGCAGACTCCCCTGTGGCAGCACGTGGAGGCTGTGACAGCGGAGCATTTCCGCCGCTCCGTGGTGCGGGAGATCCGCACGCCGCTGCTGGAGGTGACCGAGCTGTTCGCCCGCGGCATCGGCGAGGCCACCGACGTGGTGGGCAAGGAGATGTACACCTTCCGCGACCGGGGAGAACGCAGCTGCACCCTGCGCCCGGAAGGCACGGCCTCGGTGGTGCGGGCCGCCATTCAGCACGGCCTGCTCAGCCAGGGGCCGCAGCGGCTCTGGTACGGCGGCCCGATGTTCCGCTACGAGCGGCCCCAGGCCGGCCGGCAGCGCCAGTTCCACCAGATCGGCCTGGAGCTGCTCGGCTTCGCCGATCCCCGCAGTGACGTGGAGGCGATCGCCATCGCCTGGGATCTGCTCGCCGGCCTGGAGGTGGGCGGCCTGGCGCTGGAGCTCAACACGCTCGGCAGCCCGGATGACCGGGCCCGTTACCGCAGCGAACTGGTGGCCTGGCTGGAGGCCCACCGCGATCAGCTCGATCCCGACTCCCAGCAGCGCATCAGCACCAATCCGCTGCGGGTTCTCGACTCCAAGGTGTCCGCCACCCAGGCCCTGCTCGAGGGGGCTCCCAGCCTCGCCGATGCCCTCAGCGGCGAGAGCCACGAACGCTTCTCGCGGGTGCGGCAGGGCCTCGAGGCGCTCGGCATTCCCTTCACGCTCAACCCCCGTCTGGTGCGCGGCCTCGACTACTACAGCCACACCGCCTTCGAGATCACCAGCAGCCAGCTGGGGTCCCAGGCCACCGTCTGCGGCGGTGGTCGCTACGACGGTCTGGTGCAGCAGCTCGGCGGCCCCCCCACCCCTGCCGTGGGCTGGGCCCTGGGGATGGAGCGCCTGGTGCTGCTGCTCGCCCAGAGGGCGGATGCCGCCGAGCTGGCACCCCAGCCCGTGGATCTCTATGTGATCAGCCGGGGGGAAGCTGCAGAAGCCCAGGCGCTGCCGCTGGCGCGCCTCTGCCGCCAGGCGGGTCTGCGGGTGGAACTGGATGCCAGTGGCGCGGCCTTCGGCAAGCAGTTCAAGCGGGCCGACCGCTCCGGCGCCCGCCATGCGGCGGTGATCGGAGAGGAGGAGGCCGCCGCCGGATTGGTCACGCTGCGGGCGCTGCGTGAAGCCGGTGAGGCCGCCTCCGACCGACGGCTGACGCCCCAGGAGCTGCTGCGGCAGCTCAGCCCGGACCCGATGACGACCGAGGACGTGTCCACTCCGGCCGGTCAGGGCCGGCTTGCGGGCAGTTGACTGCCCAAACCTTCCCGGGATCCAGAAGCCGGCCTAGATGGGTGACCCGACCCTCGCGATCATTGCCGGTGCCGGTGCACTCCCACGGATGCTCTCGCAGGCACTCAGCGCGGTGGGTCGTGCCCACCTGATCTGCACACCCCACGGACTCGATGTCGAACTGGAGGAGGCCGAGGAGTTCTACTTCGAGCGGTCGATCTCCTTTTTCCGTTCTCTCGAGAAGCGCGGCATCCGTCAGGTGGTGATGGTGGGGAAGTTCCATCGCCCCAGGGCGCTGAACATCATGCGCTTCGAGGGCTCCACCCTGTTGGCGGCTCCCCGGATTCTGGCGTCGCTCCGCAAGGGCGACGACGCCTCCCTGCGCTCCCTCGCCGAAATCATCGAGGAGCTGGGTCTGGAGGTGGTGGGCGTCGAGGAGGTGGCGCCCCACCTGCTGCCCGAGCCCGGCCTCTATGCCAGCCGTCTGCCCAGCGAGACCGACAGGGCCGACGTGGAACGGGCCGCCCACATCGTGGCAGCGATCTCGGGGGTGGATGTCGGCCAGGGCGCCGTGGTGGCGGGGGGGCTCTGCCTGGCCACAGAATCGCTGCCGGGTACTGACGCGATGCTCGACTGGGTGGCCTCGACCCGGGAGCATCCTGCCGACGGCTCTCGGTCGGGCGTGCTCTACAAGGCTCCCAAGATCCAGCAGGACCGGCGCATGGATCTGCCGGCCATCGGGCCGGTGACGGTGGCCAAGGCTGCTGCGGCAGGCCTGGCGGGCATCGCCTGGGAGGCCCGTGGGGCCCTGCTGCTCGACGCCGAACGCACGATGGCCGATGCCGAACGGCTCGGGCTGTTCCTCTGGGCCCGCCAGCCGATCCGCTGATCAGGCGCCGGCCTGCTCCAGCACCCCCTTGCTGCTGGGCACCTCTCCGCCGCGACGCGGATCGATCTCCGTGGCCATGCGCAGGGCTCGCGCAAAGGCCTTGAAACAGGCTTCCACGATGTGGTGAGAGTTGGCGCCGTCGAGCTGGCGGATGTGCAGGGTGAGTCCCGAGTTGTTCACCACGGCCACGAAGAACTCCTTCACCAGTTCGGTGTCGTAGCTGCCGATCTTCTGGGCGGGGATCTGCAGGTTGTAGCTGAGGTGGGGACGGCCGGAGCAGTCGAGCGCCACCTGCACCAGGGCCTCATCCAGGGGCGCCACGAAATGGCCGAAGCGGTGGATGCCGCGCCGGTCCCCCAGGGCCTGTGCCAGGGCCTGGCCCACGGCGATGCCCACATCTTCATTGGTGTGGTGATCATCGATGTGGGTATCCCCCTTGGCGCTGATCTCCAGGTCGACCAGGCCGTGGCTGGCGATCTGGTGCAGCATGTGGTCGAGGAACGGCACACCGGTGGCGGCGCGACACTGTCCGGAGCCGTCCAGCGCGATCGAGACGCTCACATCCGTTTCCCCGGTGACACGGTGAACCGAACCGGTGCGACAGGGAGAGGCGGACAAGCGGTGTGTTCCGGAGCTGAGCTTCAGGCAGCGTAGATCTCGGCAGGAAGCTCGCCACGTGCCACCAGCCGAACGCGGCGGTGATGACGCTGCGATCATCGTGCCGGCTGCCGGGCAGGCTCCCGAGAAGCTGCGGACAAGCCGCAGGTCAGGGGGAGCCTTGCTGGGCTTCCATCTGTCCAATCAGCACGATCAGATTTTCGTTGATGTAGGACGACACCACCCGTCCGAGTCCGTCCAGCAGGCATACCGTGACGCCTTGGTGGTGGATCGGCCGATGGCAGGGTTGCAGGGAAAAGAATGGCCGCACATGATCGGCAGTGAATTCCCAGCGATAGGCATTCACTTCATTGGAGCGCTTGGCATGGGTGATCTTGATGGAAACGTTCTCAAAGGCGCTCCAATAGGCTGCGAAGAATGCTTCGATCTGAGCTGAGGACGTAGCGGGTTCCAGCAGCAGGGGATGGTCCATCCTGCTCCACGGCACGAGGCTGTCGAAGCTCAGCGATCCAGAACTGGCGTACGGGAACTGGAAGCCACCGGCCAGGGAGGCTCCTGCCGCCTGATAGAGCCAGGAGAAGTCACGAACACCGAGGTCATGAATGATCTTCAGTGTGTCTTCGTTGGCAAGATTCTCCCGCAGCAGTGTTCCATCGGCACGGATCCAGCTCACCCCCTGGATGTCGAAGGGGTGCCCCGTAGCAGGCAGTGGCCCCCTGGGCGTACTGAGGGGCTTCTCTCCCGTGTGGGTGCCGGTACCGCGCCACAGGCCAAGGATGAGGTCATCGAAGCACCACTTGTGATGAACATCGAGGTGAACATCGGGGAACGCACCATGCAGCCCTGTGACCTCCTCCTCAAATCCTTTGGTGCCTTTGAAAACTTCAGGGTGGGTGGGAATCGTGAAGACAAAGTCTTCATCCATGATCTGGGGAATCACATCGATTTCGGCCAGATTCATGACACGCTTGTAATAGAGGCGGGCCAGTCTCCGGTTGCCTGCGGCGGGGTTGGAAGACATTCTGGAGCAATTCTGTATGCTCCATTATCGGGCTTCGGCAAGGGGGGCTCGGCCAGTACCGGATTTATTCACGATGTGTTGGGGCG
The DNA here is from genome assembly GCF_046613545.2 of Aphanothece microscopica RSMan92. Lineage (NCBI taxonomy): Bacteria > Bacillati > Cyanobacteriota > Cyanophyceae > Chroococcales > Aphanothecaceae > Aphanothece > Aphanothece microscopica. The sequence continues at coordinate 63,268 of NZ_JBKKKY020000005.1, forward strand.
CCCTGACAGCCTTCGTTGCGCTGAGCAACCGCCATGGTTGCGGCCGGCGATGATTGCTAGGTTGGCGTTGTGGCCCGGTGCTCAGCGCGGATGCCGTTCAGTCATCCAGTCCCGACATTTCCACATCTGTTCCGCGGCCTGTTCCGCAGCTTGCCTCAGGCCCGGTTGCCCCACTCCTGCAAGGTTCTTCCATGACCCAGCACATCGTTGTGGGTGCCGGTGCCAGCGGCTGCATCCTGGCCAGGCGACTCGTTGATGCCGGCCGACAGGTGCTGCTGATCGAGGCTGGGGAGATGCATCGGCATCCCAGCAACGTGGAGGATGTCGAGGGCTTCATCAATCTTTGGAATACTCGCTTCGACTGGGCCCTGCCCACGGTGCGACAGAAGGGATTGGCCAACCGCACGATCACGGTCAACCAGGGAAAGATCGTTGGGGGGAGTTCCGCGATCAACGCCATGATGTACGTGCGCTGCCATTCCAGTGATTACGAGCATCTGGAGCGCCGAGGGGGGCCGCGGTGGAGTCTGGATCGCACCCGCAGGGCTCTGTCCAGGATCGAGAACTACGTGGATGGCCCCCGTGAAGGTCGTTTCCAGAGCGGCCTGATGGAGGTGCGCGATTGTCCGGATCCGGCTTCCTATTCACCCGAATTCCAGCAGTCGGCGGCCGCACTCGGCTATGCCGCCGACGACTGGGACTACAACGGTCCCCGTCAGGAGAATGGTGCTGGCCCCCTCCAGTTCAACATCGATGGCCAGGGTCGACGCCACAGTGCTTTCAATGCCTATCTCGCTGAGATTCTGGATACACCGCTTCTCGAGGTGCGCCATGGTTGCGAGGCTCTCAGGATTGTTCTGGGGCCTGATGGTGGGGCGACAGGCGTGGACGTGCGCAACTCCCAGGGTGAGATCGAAACCCTGCGTTCCGAGCAGGAAATCATTCTCTGTGGAGGGGCGCTGCTGACACCGCTGCTGCTGCAGCGTTCCGGGATCGGTCCGACGCGCACGCTGGAGAAGGCTGGTGTGCCGCCGAAGGTGGAGTTGCCGGCCGTTGGGGAGCATCTGATGGATCATCTCCAGCTTCCTGTGATCTATCGGCTCAAGAAGGAGATACCCAATCCGAGGCTGCTCACGGGCAATGTCCTGTTTCTCAATCTCAATAACAACAGCCCTTCGGGGGCTCCTGATCTGCAACTGAATTTCACCCCCGCTGCCCCAAGGCCGTTGCAGCGCCTGCTGCCTCCCCTGGGTGGACCCGTGATGATCTTTCTGCCAATCCTTGTGCAGCCTGTCAGTGTCGGCAGAGTGCGCCTGGGAGCCAAGCAGCGAGTGGAACTCGATCCTCACTACCTGTCCCACCGCAAGGACGTGGAAGTGTTGATCAAGGCAGTGGAATTCTGCCGCCAGATGGTGAAGCAGCCCGGCCTGGAGGGCTTGGCGGGAGAACCGCTGCTCCCCGAGGACGCTGATCTGGAGGGCTATGTGCGTGGCAATGCCAGCACCCTCTGGCATCCTGTTGGAACCTGCAGACTGGGATCCGATCCAGAAGAGAGCGTTGTGGATAGCAGGCTGCAGGTGCATGGCATCGCCAACCTCCATGTGGCGGATGCCTCGGTGACTCCCTATGCCACGGCGGGCAACAATCATGTACCTACGATGGTCATCGCAGAGATGGCCGCTGAGCTTCTTCTAAGTGGTGATTAGCATTGCTTGGAAGGTTCTGTCTTTTCACCCCCTGACTCCACTCCGCCATGACTTCAGATGCCGTGAAAACTGCTATGCAGTTCTATGAAGTATATAATGATAAGAAGATAGATCTTCTCGATGATATTCTCGCCGATGGTTATGTGGGCCATGTCAATGCTCACGACATCGTTGGCGCAGCTTCGGCCAAGGGTTTTATTGGTGGTTTTGTAGAAGGCATTCCTGATGCGTTCTACGACGTCCACGAAACATTCGAAGCCGATGGGAAGGTGATCTGCCGTTGGACCTGCACGGGAACCCAGACGGGAAACTTTTATGGAATGCCCCCCAGCGGAAAATCAATCAATGTGAACGGGATCACAATTTTTAGTGTCTCTGCTGGAAAGATTGATGAGCTGTGGAACGTATGGGACCAGTACAGCCTTGTTGAACAGCTGAAGGCCTGAGTATGCCGGCCTGAATGGCGTTCGCGGTACTGGATGCCAGCCCTGCATTCGCCTTTCAGTCAGATCCGGGCTGACTAACGTTCACATCAATCTTCAAGACAAATGGAGGGGGCATTCCACCCCCTTTTTTTGCGATTTGAGCCAGCAAGGACCCAACGTCAGGCCAGCCGCGCGGCAAGTTTGGCAACCCGTTCGCCAAGCAATTCGCCCGTGCGCTCATCTCCCGGTGTGGGATGAAATTCAGGTCCGAAATTCACCTGACTCATCACTCCCGTGTTGCTGCTCAAGCGATTGGTGGCCTCTTCCATCGAGGCACCCTGGAACAGCCCATTGGGGGCATCGCAACTCACCCAGATCATGCCGTGCTGGCAGGAGACGGTGACGAGGTAGGACAAGGTGGATTGCTTGTCACCACTTAGGCCAAGGCTTGTGGTGAATCCAGCGGCAAGTTTCGAATTCCATGCGCCAGACATCCAGCGCTGGCTGGTGGCATCAAAGAAGCATTTCATCTGCCCACTCACCATGCCCATGTAGGTAGGAGAGCCAAAGATGATGGCATCTGCAGAGTCCAGTTTGGCCAAAAAATCTTCATCGGTAAAGCGGCCATCACTGATCATTGAACCAGTGATTTCCATCAGCTCCGCATCGGCGTGGGCGGCCGCACCACGGTGCACCGCTTCAGCGAGACATCGCGTGTTGCCGGTTCCCGAGTGGAAGACGATTTTGACGACAGCCATGGCGATGGCGTATGAACAGCCCATCCTAAGGGCAGAGTCAATTTCTTGCCGAGCAGTTGGTCAGGCTCTTGGGCAACGGACGCGAGCGCATTGTTGCGTGGATGGAAGCCTCACTGGAGGATGCCGGTCTTGTTGAGTTCACCACGGAGGGAAAGGGAAAGTGACCCCTTCAGATGGTCACCCAAAGGTGCGGGCCGCGGAAACTCCATCTTCGTGAATGATTAAAAGGCCATGCGTGTGTTGAGCAGAAAGACATGGCCAGATTTGTCGTCTGGATTGCCGACGCCGAGGGGGCTGGCGTCGATGATGTACTGGTAACTGGCAATCAGCATCAGCCATGGTGTCAGTTGTGCCTGGTAAACAGCTTCAAGCACTGTCTCGCCCGAGAAGGCAATTCTGTCGAGACCTGACTCTGCAGCCCGAGCTGCATTTATATCAGCAGCATTGTTGTTGTAGTCAGCATGGCCGAGGCCAATGGCAAACACATCTCTGTCCCTGCCAGGTATCAGTCCTGCGTAGGAAAGCCCTGCGGATCCTGCAAATTCAACAATATTGCGAGGATTCGGGCTGTAAACAGCCTTGCCCCAAATGAACAGACCCTGACTCCGAGCCGGCTCGGTGGGCTCGGCGTAGATCATCTGTTCCAGGGTGATATAGCCTCCATAGATGCCACTGCGATCAAAATCAGTCGTGTCATAATTAAAGAACTTGCCTGTGTTTGCCTGGAATCCGATCTTGTAGTATCCAGGCATTTTTGTCGGATCCTTGCTGTGGTTCAGATAGGCGTACTCCGCGATGATTTCGAGGCCATCGTCGCTTGAAAGTTCGATATCCCATATCTGGGGCTCAAATCCTCCACTGGGATCCGCTTTGCCATCACCAATGAACAATGAAACCTGATGGTGGCTATTGGGATTGTAGAGGGCCTGCATGCCGAAGGGTGCTTGTGCATAGGGCAGAAAATTGCCCGTAAATTCGGTGGTGCCGAAGAGGCCTGGATAGTCAAAAATCTGATTCTGCAGTACTCCAGATGTCTGGTGCGAGGCTTGTTTGACCCATGGGTAAATCCAGCCGAGCCGCAATTCAAGCTGAGGAATCACGCGCTGACCATACCACAACTCGAAGATCCTCCATTCGTTTGCCGGGGAAACTTCTGCCCTTACAACATTATTAACCGGGATCTCAAAGTTGACGTCTTGTGTCGTAAACCCTGCTGTTGTAAAGTGAAATTGTCCGCCCTTCCACATGCCCGCACGCTCTGTGTAGACATCGATCGATGTGATGTAGGAAGTGGAAAATCCCGAGCTTTCAAAGCTGCTCCATGTTGCGTCGGGATAAAAGGTGGCAATCATCTCGACGCCGTTGTCCCAAAGTCGGTTCAGTGCTGGGATTGTGCTTTGAAACATGAAGTCCTGGTTTTCAATGCCCTGGCCGCGACAGCGGATCCCTGCGATGTAGGTGAAGCTGTCCAAGGGGTTGTTTGTTGCGGGCCGCTTCAGGGCTTTGGTCACACCCAGATTGAGGGCTCTGCTGAGTGGGCAAGCTTCTTTCTCGGCACTGTCCGGGCTTGGCTGGCTTTCCGGGGTTTCAGAGATTTGCGGGCTAGTGGGTTGATCCGTGCTTCCTGAGGTCTTCAGGCTTTCTGATTCAGTGCTGCTGGAGATGGATGCTTCTGCTCCTTCAGTCGTGAGCTCCGGTTCCAGCGCTGTTCTGGTGGCTGGTTGCTCGGCGAGCAGCTGCTGGCCATCTGGATGGGATCGGTTTGGTGTGCTGAGAATCTGGGTTTCTACAAACGGGGATTCATCGGGGCTTGGTTTGTCCATAGGCCGATGCAATTCCTTGCGTGCAACCTGTGATGTGGGCGGTCTTTCTGCACTTCTGGCCTGATAGCCAAAAGCCTGTTCGGCCACCAGAACAAAAATACCCGATAGGAGCCAAAGTCTGGATGTGCTTGTCACTTGGCTTCAGCTTAATTTTGGGGTGATTGTATGGTGATTGAGAGGCGCCTGACCAAGGCCGGATTTTATTGTGCTGATTTGCCGACAATTGTGGCGCGCCCCGCGCCAGCACGGCCTTGCCTTGCTAGCCATGTGATGCTTCCCCAATGTCAACGTCATGAGTAGTAAAAAGCCGCTTGGGCGACTTCTGGGTGCTGGGATTGTTGTGGGTGCAGGGATTGTTGCCTCGCTGTCTCTTGGGGCGGCTGCTAAGGCTTATGAAATGTTCCCGCAAGATCGGCAACAGATTGCTCTGACGCCGAGTTCACTAAGCTTCTTTAATGCTCCTTCCTATGCCTGTGGGCCCAAGGGACGTGGCGCCGAGTGGTACAACCAGGGTGTGCCTTACCCCTGCCCCAGTGGCTTGACCAGCACCAACGCGGCCAGCAAGAAGGCCCGTGAGGTATATCACGACCTGATGGTGAAGGCCTGGGTGGATGGCGATCTTTCCGTTCTCGATGAGTATATCGTTGCCGACACCTACGACTATTCCCCGCTCCACCCTCCGGAGATGGGTACCAAGGGGTTTGCCGGGATCATCAAGGCCTTCCGTGGCGCCTTGAGTGATGTCAAGCTCGAGCACTCCGACGTGGCTGAAGGGGACATCGTCACCCATTTCTGGAAGCTGACCGGGGTGCATGACAAGGGCCCACTGTTCGGCTCCAAGCCCGATGGCAAAACCGTCACCCTGAGCGGGATCAGCGCCGTTCGAGTCAAGGATGGCAAGGTGGTCGGGCGTTGGTCGCAGCTTGACATCTATGGTCTGCTTGTTCAGCTCGGAACCATCCCCAAGGTTCTCTGAAGCCGTGGTTCGCTGAAGCGAAGCCGTGGTTGGCTGAATCGGTTCCGAACGGTGAGGCGGAGCGTCCACTCTCCGCCTCACCTCACATCCCGGTGATGCAGTAGCCGGCGTCCACGTAGAGCACCTGGCCGGTGATGCCCGACGCCAGGGGGCTGGCCAGAAACGCCGCGGTGCTGCCCACTTCGTCCTGGGTGACGGTGCGGCGCAGGGGGGCCTTCTCCTCCACGTTGTGGATCATCTCGAGGATGCCGCCGATGGCGCTGCTGGCCAGGGTGCGGATCGGGCCGGCGCTGATGGCGTTCACCCGCACCTGCTTTTCAGGACCCAGCTCGGCGGCCAGGTAGCGCACCGAGGCCTCCAGGGCCGCCTTGGCCACGCCCATCACGTTGTAGTTGGGGATGGCCCGTTCGGCGCCCAGGTAGCTGAGGGTGATCACGCTGGCGCCTTCATTGAAGAGGGGCTTGGCGTGGCGGCAGAGGGGCGCCAGGGAGTAGGCGCTCACCTCGAGGGCGCGGCCGAAGCCCTCGGGGCTGATCGCGGAGTAGTCGCCCACCAGCTCCTCCTTGCCGGCGAAGGCGAGGCAGTGCACGAGCACGTCGAGCGACCCCCACTGCTCCCGGATGCGCTGGAAGACGGCCTCGATCTGGGCGGGCTCCTGCACATTCAGGGGCTCGAACAGGGTGGGGTTGAGGGGGGTGGTGAGCTCCCGCACCTTGGCTTCGAAGCGGCCCTTCTCATCCGGCAGGTAGGTGACGCCCAGCTCGCAGCCGGCGGCCGCCAGCTGCTGGGCGATCCCCCAGGCGATCGAGCGGTTGTTGGCGATGCCGGTGACGAGGGCCTTCTTGCCGCGCAGATCAAGGAGCATGGGGAGAGTGGCGAATGCCGGTTGCAGCGGAGATGCCGATGCGGGAACCGTGGCGTTCGAGCGATTCTCCCCCAGCGGTGGGCGTCCCTGCGGCCCAGGGTCTCGCTTCTCTGCGGCCGCGTCCGTGGCTGCCGGGGGTCTGCCCCCCCAGGCCGGCAGCGGGGAGCGAACCCAGTGTCTGGCTGATCGATCGCCGCCGTCCCGAGGTTCAGCAGGCCCTCCCCGAGCTTGCCGCTCTGCTCAGCGGCGAGGAACGGCAGCGCCTGGAGGCCTTCCGCCGGGACGACGACCGGGAACGGTTCCTGCTCGGACGCTCGGCCCTGCGTCAGCTGCTCGGCACCTGGCTGGCCGCGGAGCCCAGGAGACTCCCTGTGGTCCCCGGTCCCCACGGGAAGCCCTTGCTGCAGCTGGAGCCTCCCGGAGCCGACGGGATGCAGTTCAACGTCGCCCATTCCGGTGATCTGGTGGTGTTGGCGTTCCACCCCTTTGCTGCCGTGGGTGTGGATCTCGAGCGGCGCCGGCCCGGGCTGCTCTGGCAGCCCATCGCCAGGCGGATGCTGCCTCCCCAAACGGTGGAGCGGTTGGTCCAGCTGCCGCCGGCGGCCGGCGGGGAGGAGTTCCTGCAGCAGTGGTGCCTGCTGGAGGCGGGCCTGAAGGCCCGCGGCGTGGGCATCACCGGCCGCCGGGCAGGGGCTTCCCAACCCCTGGCGCCCAGCCAGTGGTGGACCCTGCAACTCCCCGTTGGCTACTGGGGCGGGCTCTGCCTGCTGGCTCCCCAGCCTGAAGCGGCTCGTCGGGAGGAGGGAGGGGCCTGGGCGGATGGCGATCTGCCGCGGACCTTGGCCGACCGGGCGGCTCTGGAGGAGGCCCTGGCGCGCCTCTTCCCTACGGCGGCAGGGAGCCTGAGCCCGCTGCGGGGCGGTGTCGCCGCCGCGGCCGCCCGGCTGGCGAGCCTCGATCCGATCGCCTACGGCCGCACGCGCAACCACCTCGATGGCGCCGTGACGGGGTTATCCCCCTACATCCGCCACGGTGTGCTGACGCTGGCGGAGGTGCGCGAAGCGGTGTGGACCTGGCTGGAGGCGCGGGGCTATCGCAGCCAGAGCCGCCGAGCCGATGCGCGGCAGCTGGCGGGCAAGCTGATCAACGAGCTCGGCTGGCGCGACTACTGGCTGCGGCTGTGGCTCCAGCTCGCTGACGGCATCTGGCACGACCTCGATCCGCTCCGCACCGGCCACCCCGCCACGGCCTATGCCCCCGACCTGCCCCCCGACATCGCTGCCGGCCGCACCGGCCTGGCCTGCATGGATGCCTTTGTCGCCGAACTCACCGGCACCGGCTGGCTGCACAACCACGCGCGGCTGTGGCTGGCCAGCTACGTGGTGCACTGGCGGCGGGTGCGCTGGCAGGCCGGGGCCCGCTGGTTTCTGCAGCATCTGCTGGATGGCGATCCGGCCAGCAACAACCTGAGCTGGCAGTGGGTGGCCAGCAGCTTCAGCACCAAGCCCTACATCTTCAACCGGGCCAACCTGGAGCGGTTCGCGGGGGACCGCCACTGCCGCAGCTGCGCCCTGGCGGCCACCGGAGGCTGTCCCTTTCAGGCGAGCTACGAGAGCCTGGAGCTGCGGCTGTTTCCAGCTGCTTCCGAGGGCTCGCAGCCCCCAGCCGCTCCCTCTCCCGGCTGGGGGTCCACGGACCAGGTGCCCACGGACGACGGTCCACCACCAGCACTGCAGCGCCCCATCGTGTGGGTGCACGGTGAGGCGCTCGGCCCCACGAATCCCGCCCTGCGCGCCTGGCCCGCCGCCCCGGCGCTGTTCGTGTTCGACCGCGCCCTGATCGAGGCGCTCGGCCTCAGCCGCAAGCGGCTCGGCTTTCTGTACGAGTGCCTGCTGGAACTGCCGGTGACGCTGCGCCAGGGCGACGTGGCCGACGAGGTGCTGGCCTTCGCGGCGCGCCATGGGGCCGACGGGGTGGTGACCTGCGCGGCGGTGGATCCCCGTTTCGGGCGGATCCGGGAGCGGGTGGCGGCGCGGCTTCCCGTGCGGGTGCTGGAGCCCGAGCCATTCGTGGCCCTGGATCCCGCCCCCGATCTGCGCCGTTTCTCGCGCTACTGGCGGCGGGCCGAACCGGCGGTGTGGCGCGGCTTCGGCTGAGGCCGTTCACTCCTCGGGTGAGGGTGAGCCGGGGGGGGTGCCCTTCAGGAGGGCGTCCTCCCGTTGCTGCACCGCGGCCGGCTCACTGAGCAGATCCGGCTCCTCGAGGAGGGGAAACTTCTCCACCTTCACCTGCTCCGGGCTCAGCGGCGGCTCCAGCCACTGGAAGCTGCGCTTTGGATCGAGCGCTTCGCAGAGGGCCTCGCTCTGCTGGCGCAGGGCACGGCGCACGTCGTCGCGGGCGACCACCGCGAAGAATTCCTGGCGCCCCGCCAGCCCCGAGCTGAACGGTGCCGTGCCGTTGCCGTTGAACAGCCGGGCCGCATCCGGGGTCCAGCGGGGCTGGCAGACGCCACTCTGGCGGGTGTCGGTGTCGATCCAGATGTGCAGGCCATAGCCGTCGGGCTGGCTCACCACCGCCAGGCCGTCGTGGGGCACGCGACGCTGCAGCGGGTAGATCGACCAGCTGGGCTGCCGGTGGGCGGGGACACAGCCGGTTGAGAGCAGCAGCAACACCAGGGCGGTGGGGATCCTTAGCGTGGGGGCTGGCATTGATGCGGGGATGGGCCCATGGCGCTGACGCCGTCCACCATGCTGCCTCTCGGCACTGTGCTGCCGTTCGGGGTGATCCGCGAGGAGATCGCCCGGGGTGCGGCCCGCCAGGTGAGCGGGGACCCCCTCGATCTCGAAGCCGTGGGTCAGATCCCGCTGCTCGTCCTGTTCATCTGCGCCCACTGCCCCTTCGTGAAGCATGTGGAGCCCGAGATCAGCCGTCTGCAGGATGACTTCGCTCCCGCGGGCGCCGTGCCGCGCCTGCAGGTCCTCGCCATCTCCAGCAACAGCGTGCAGACCCATCCCCAGGACGGGCCCGAAGGCCTGCGGGCCCAGGCCCTGCAGCACGGCTGGCGTTTTCCCTACCTCCACGATGCCGACCAGGTGATCGCCCGGGCCTTCCGGGCGGCCTGCACCCCGGACCCCTACCTGTTCGCCCCGGCGGGGGCCGATGGGGAGCTGCACCTGGTGTACCGGGGCCAGTTCGATGCCAGCCGGCCGGGCAACGATCTCCCCTGCGATGGCGCGGACCTCCGCGCCGCCCTGGCGGCCGTGCTGGCCGGCCGTGAGCCGACCGCTGAGCAGCGACCGGCGATCGGCTGCAACATCAAGTGGCATCCAGGTGCAGAACCGGAATGGGGGCGGTGATCCCCACCTGCCGATGCGCTTAAGGTCTGCTGCATGAATGTGCCCCCCTTCAGCCTCGGCGAGCAGATCCAGGAGCTGGGTGGGGCCCTGGAAACCGCTGTGCTCGACGTGCTGCACAGCGGCCAGTACATCGGCGGCCCCACCATCGCGGGCTTCGAAACCGCCTTCGCCGAGGCCTGCGGCGTGCTCCACGCGATCGGCTGCAACAGCGGCACCGACGCCCTGATCCTTGCCCTGCGCGGGCTGGGGGTGGGGGCGGGCGATGAGGTGATCACGGCCTCGTTCAGCTTCTTCGCCACGGCCGAGGCGATCAGCAGCGTGGGTGCCACACCGGTGTTCGTGGATGTGGACCCGGTCACCTACCTGATCGATCTGGAGCAGCTGGAGGCGGCGATCACGCCGGCCACGCGGGTGCTGCTGCCGGTGCACCTGTTCGGTCGCCCGGTGGACATGGAGCGGGTGTGTGCCATCGCCAAGCGCCACGGCCTGTGGGTGGTGGAGGACTGCGCCCAGGCCACCGGTGCCCAGTGGCAAGGCCAGCCGGTGGGCAGCTGGGGGGATGCGGGCTGCTTCAGCTTCTTCCCCACCAAGAACCTCGGTGCCGCCGGTGATGGCGGCGCCGTGACCTGCCACGACCCGGCCCTGGCCCAGCGGGTGCGGGAGCTGGCGGTGCACGGCATGCCGCGCCGCTATCTGCACACCGAGCTGGGTTACAACAGCCGCCTCGATGCCCTGCAGGCGGCGGTGCTGAATGTGAAGCTGCCCCATCTGCCCCGCTGGCTGGAGGCCCGCCGGGCCATCGCCGCCCGCTACCACGGCCAGCTGGCCGGGCTGCCTGGGGTGGTGCTGCCGGCCGAGGGTCCCGAGGGCCACAGCTGGAACCAGTTCGTGATGCGGGTGCCGGCCTGCGCCGCGGGCGCAGCGGCCTGTTCATCCATCGGGGGCGTGGCCTGCACCCCCGCCGCCGACAGTGCCGCCTTTGGGCTGCCGGAGGCCTGCTGCCGCGACTGGCTCAAACAGCAGCTGCAGGAGGCTGGGGTGAGCACGATCATCTACTACCCGATCCCGATCCACCGCCAGCCGGCCTACGCGCAGCTCGGCTACGGCCCGGGCAGCCTGCCGGTCACCGAGCGGCTGTGCACCGAGGTGCTGAGCCTGCCGATCTTCCCCGAGTTGTCCACGGCTCAGCAGGAGCGGGTGGTGGAGGTGCTGGCGCAGGTGCTGGCCAGCCCAGGCTCTACCGTGCCTGCGGCCACGGCCAGCTGCCATGGCAGCAGCTCCGGCTCCAGCGCCGAGGCCCAGCCCCGCAGCTTCGCCGCCTGAAGGTTCGGCGCAGTGGGCGCGTCCCTTCGGCTGAGGTGGTCGGCGAGGCAGGTGTTTGTGACCCTTTCTTGAAGCTAGGTGTTCTGTCTCAGCAGGTTGGTCAGTGGCCGAGGAGGTGTGAGGCCGCTACGGGTTGAGGTGAGACCCACCAACCCAGACCTCACGCCTCCATGCATAGCCATCGCAATGCCCGTCTGACTCAGAAGGGCCGCCTTCGGCTCGTGAGCCAGCACCTGGAGCAAGGCCGCAGCCCCCGTGAGCTGGCCACCGAGAACGGGATCAGTCTGCGCTGCGCCTACCGCTGGCTGGCTGGTTACCGCTCAGGTGCTCCAGCCTCCCTGGCGGACGCTCGATCCGCAGCAACTCCAGCAGGCCGTGGATCTGCGCCATCAGCGGCTGCACCTCCGGCACATCGCCCGGCTCCTGCAGGCATCCTTCTCCGCCGTGGCATGGGCCCTCAGCCGTCTGGGTCTCGGGCGACTGAGGAACCTGGAATCCAGGCCTCCGGTGCAGCGGTACGAGTGGGAGCGGCCAGGCGACCTGATCCATCTCGACGTCAAGTCCCTGGCGAGGTTCCGGAAGGCGGGGCACCGGATCACCGGCAATCGCCAGCAGGGGCGCTCCTATGGCGTCGGCTACGACAAGGTCCATGTCGCCGTGGACGACGCCACTCGTCTGGCCTACGTCGAGGTCCTGGCGGACGAGCAGAAGCCAACGGTGATCGGCTTTCTGAGCCGGGCGGTCGCCTGGTTCAACGCCCAGGGTGTGGAGTGCCGGCGGGTGATGAGCGACAACGGCCCCGCCTACGTCTCCAGGGCGTTCGCCAAGGCCTGCCGCATCTCGGGCTCTGGCACATCCGCACCAGGCCCTACACGCCCAGAACCAACGGCAAGGCGGAGCGATATGGCCTCCGGCCGACTGCGTCTACATTCAGACCCTCCGCCGGGAGTAGGCCTACGCCATGGCCTTCCAGAACTCCGAGGAACGGAACCGCTGGCTGCCCTGCTACCTGGCGCTCACCTCAGCAGCGGCTCGTCGAGCTGCTCCGCTGATGAACCTGGTGAGAAACAACAGCTAGTGCTGGCTAGAGTTGATTTCTCTATTGTCCACACGATCAAGCCAGGCTTTTCAGAGTCTACCTAGAGTCAGTCCAAGCATCACCGCGATCAACGAAGCATGTATAGTTGATGGTAATTTCGGGAAGAATCAGCAAGCTAGCAGCATGACGATTACGCTCTGTGCGATCATGAAGAACGAGAAGCCGTATATCGCAGAATGGATTGCATACCACCGCGCTGTTGGTTTCGACCGCATCCATATTTATGACAACGATAGCACCGACAATAGCGGCGAGTATCTAAATGCTCTCGCCACGGCAGGCATACTTGACTATTGCATGCCTTGGCGCAACAAGCGTGGCTCGCCACAGATCTCCGCATACAAGCATGCGATCAAAGCCTGCCTTACTGATTGGCTAGTCTTTCTCGACGCAGATGAGTTTTTCAATATCCACTCGCGACAATCTATTAATAATCTGCTCGCACAGTATTCAGATGACATTTCGAGCATCGCATTTAATTGGCGTGTCTTTGGATCTGCAGGTCAAAGAAAGGCCGCCAATGGCCTTGTTATCGAACGCTTCACCAGGGCTTCCCTATTAAATGCAAGTGTTAATCGGCACGTCAAATGCGTATTCCGCCCGCAGCACGCTGGCGCCGCACACATACATGCCACAACAATGCGAGCAGGCAAAAGCGTCATGGCCTCCGGTGAGCCACTAGAGATGGATATACGTGGATATGCCAATAGTGTTTCATTTCTGCCTGCACAGATAAATCATTATTTCACTAAATCCTACGAAGAATATCTTGCAAAGAGACTACGTGGTAACGCCAACCGCAATATCTCTCACCCTGAAAAGTTCTCGCGCTACTCAGACGAGATGTTCAGGGAGCATGATCTGAACGATGACATAGACACAACGATCTGTTGGGCAGCTGAATCAGTCCGGGCTCTCTGTGAGGAGTGGGCAGTAAAGGCTCCCCTGTGTGTGTTTCCATGAGCCCAGCTAATCTGCCTGAAGGGCGTTTGCTGATAGCTGTTTTCGATGTTGCGGCTCTCTGACAACGCCTGGCACGGACCGAATCACCAGCCATCGTCCCGTTCTTATAGCAGCTGCTGGTAGACCCGAAGCACCGACGACCGGAGCTGCCAGTACGGACATCCTATAGCTAACTCTGGCGCTGGGAGCCACATCTGCTGAGCGCTGTCTCCACCCCGGCGTGCTCCTATGCGTAAGCCAGTGCGATGACACTGGCATGATCGTCGGACGACGGATCGACAGATCCACTGGAACTACAATTCTGTTTGGAATAGAGTCTTGGTCATCGAAACCCGCGCCCACCCCGCTCCACGACTCGATGACGTCAAGGTGCCGCTGGAGTAGGTGAACCCGGCACCTCGGTCGATGAGTTAGCTCGCAGGATTGCCGGCCGAGACGCCTGAGTTGCTGGTGGTCGGCGAAGCGCTGAAGGAGAATCTAGTATGAATATTCCTCATGGACGCGGCTACCGAGACCATGGGCCACATGCAAGAGGTTCTGAAACAGGCGCTGGGTGCTGGCCATCAACCCGATGCCAACGGCCCCGAAGATGTTAACGTGAATACCTCCATTGGTACAGGCCGGACACGCCCAAAGCCAACGGCAAGGCGGAGCGATTCATTCAGACCATCTGCCGGGAGTGGGCCTACGCCATGGCCTTCCAGAACTCCGAGGAACGGAACCGCTGGCTACCCCGCTGCCTGGCGCTCACCTCAGCAGCGGCTCGTCGAGCTGCTCCGCTGATGAACCTGGTGAGAAACAATAGCTAGGCGAGCGTTTCGCCGAACAGCAGGGGGATCTCTTCCTGCTTCAGCCCATCCAGGCCGCCCTTGGCCTTAAGACTTCCGGTGCTTGCAATCATGTCGTCAATCAGGCTCTCCTCGCCATTGAAGAAGGCGCAGATATTGAGCTCAGAAGGCTCGGCATTGGTGCCGCGGAATTGCACGCGCCCCAATGTTCCGGTTGACTCGGAATTGATCTTGAAAGATCCCTTGTACCTGCTCGCCTTGAAGTCCACCACATCGTCGCTTTCAGAATAGACGGGAGATCCCCATAGCTTGATTCGGGTGAATGCTTTGGCCTCTTCGCCTAGGTAGTCGAGGGGATGCTTGATTGTGATCAGTAGGCTTCTGCGAGTGATTTTGAATCTCAGCCTTGACGGCTCAGATTGTGTGAGTCCACCCGAGATGAGCGCATCCCACTGGATGTCGCTGTCCAATGTGTATGTTTTTCGCTTGTCGAAGGAGCCGCCACAGATGGTGCGAATGGCATTGTTCTTCATTGTCGTCAGCTGGTTGTTCGAGCTTGTTGCCGGGTCGGGGCAGGGGGCATTCGGCGGCGTGGAGCCGAGGGGGAAGCCAGTTTGATGGGTGCGCTCTCAGGCTTGCCACCCAAGTGGGACCCTCACTCTAGGTGTGTAGTGCCACCAGGTTGTTCCGGCTGACAGATGGGTGTGAGGCCGACAGGGTTGTGGTGCGACCCAACAGCCCAAGACCTCACCCCCCATGCATACACACCCCAATGCCCGCCTGACACCGATCGGTCGGGAACGCCTGATCCGGCAGCATCTCGAGGAGGGCAGGAGCCTTGCTCAGCTGGCCGCAGACCACGGGATCAGTGAACGCACCGCCCGCAAGTGGCTGGCGCGCTTTCGTTCAGGCGGGCCAGCGGCCCTTGCGGATCGACGGAGTGTTCGCCGCGGTCAGCGGCGGACGCTCGATCCGCAGCAACTGCAGCGGGCTGTGGAGCTCAGGCAGCAGCGCTGCACCCTCCGCAGGATCGCCCGGCTGCTGCTGGTGCCGATCACCACCCTGGCCCGGGCGATGCGGCGCCTGGGGCTGAACCGGCTGCGCAACCTCGACCCCAAACCCCCGGTGCAGCGGTACCAGTGGGAGCAACCGGGGGACATGATCCATGTCGACATCAAGCAGCTGGCCCGCTTTGAGCGGGTCGGCCACCGGATTACCGGCGACCCACGCAAGGGAAGCTCCCCGGGCGCGGGCTACGAGAAGGTGCACGTGGCGGTGGATGACGCCACGCGCCTGTCCTACGTCGAGGTCTTGCCCGACGAGAAGGCGGCGACCACGGTGGGCTTCCTGAGCCGTGCGGTGGCCTGGTTCAACAGCCAGGGGATCGAGTGCCGGCGGGTGCTCAGTGACAACGGCTCGGCTTACAAGTCCCATGGCTGGCGAAAAGCCTGCCAGGCCATGGGGTTGAAGGCGAAGAAGACCAGGCCCTACACCCCGAGGACGAACGGCAAGGCCGAGCGGTTCATCAAGACCCTGCTGGAGGAGTGGGCGTATGTGATGCCCTACGGCTCCTCAGCGGCTCGCAACGAGCTGCTGACGGCCTACCTGCGGATCTATAACGGCCGCAGGTGCCACATGGCCCTGGGTGGCCTCACCCCCCAGCAGCGGCTTGCTCAGCTGCAGGCATGAACAACCTGGTGGGAAATCACATCTAGGCAATGGTCTCAGGCTGGCCATCAGGCATCCAGACGCCTTCAGCTCTTTGATGAACCTTGGCGGTATCCATCGCCTTGTGGCTTCCTCTGCTATGCGCTCGAGTCAGGTGGCTGCTGCCAAGAGGGCTCAGAGCCCGGGATCGCCAGAATCAAGGCGGTTCCCCCCGGCGGATCGCGTCCCTCACACGGTGCGGGGAGGCTGCGGGCGATCGCAGCACTGACGCTGAATGCGCTGTGCGGTCGAGGGCGGCATGCCATTGATGCCGAAGACGCCCATGCCTCCGGCGATGGCGGAGAGTCCGTGTGGTTGGGAGGCCAGCAGCGACTGGCGGTGCAGATGAAGACGGCCCCGCTGATGGTGGGCTTGGGGTCGGCGCTGGATTCGGTCAGGGAGACTGTCGGGGCAGGGGCCCGCATTGGCTTCGTCGGAGAAGGCGCTGGTGGCCGAGCGGCGGTGAGGGTGTGGGCGTCCTTGTCCCTGAAGATCTTCTGGTCGCGGCCCTTGCTGCTCGGGATGACGCCCTTGGTCTGATCACCCTTGGGGCCGCTGTAGCTGAGCTGCACGACCTCCCCGAAGCGCACGGCCGTGGCGAGGGTGAGGGTGAGCTTGCGGCGTGTGCGGCTGAGAAGGGGTTTGCCGGAGAGGGCGATGCGCTGGCCGTTGAGCAGGATGCTGAAATGCTTGCCGCTCAGCCCACGGCTTTTGGCCTCGGTCCTGAAGGCGAAAACGAGCGTGGATATATTGACCGTGACCTTGAAGACGAGGTTGATTGGCTTCATGGACCCAGGCCTGCCACCGGGAGAAAGCTCTACAGCTAATCGCCTTGATCGCGGCGCCATGCTTTAGCGCCGGTCTCGCAATCATTTGCAGGAGGGTTATGGGGCTTGGCTGGAAATCGGGAGCGGCAGCCTAGCCGACTTCTGCCTGAATCATCTTGGACCTTTCTGTTCTGGCGGCATAGCCTTTCTGCGGCATAGCCTTTCTGGCGGTATAGCTTTGCTGTTTGGATTGTTCTGCGGCCTTGCATCGGATGTTCGAGTTCCCGTTGACGCGCTGGATCGGGTCCGCCGGCGGGCTTCCTTGCTTCTTGTAAAGCAAATCTGTAGGCCGCCTGCCGCTGCTGCATGCTCAAGCCAGAGCGATCTCCACCTGGCGGCGCCGGTCCTCACCGCCCGCCCAGGTCATGGCGGGTTCGACTCCTGTCGGGGCACTCCTCACACCCGTGCCCCTCTTCTTTCAACAGGGCAGAGTTCAGCGCGGCAGCGCCGCATAGAGCGCCTTGAAGCGGGCCTGCTGGAGTTTGTGCTCCACGATCTGCTCGGGGTAGCCGCGCCGCTCCAGGGGCGCGATGGCGCCGCTGATCAGATCGGCGCTGCTCACATGCCGCAGTTCCGGCAGCCAGGTGCGGATGTAGATGGCCTCCGGGTCGAACTTGGCGGCCTGGGTGGCGGGGTTGAAGATGCGCAGCGGTTTGGGGTCCATGCCGCTGCTGGCGCTCCACTGCCAGCCGCCGTTGTTGGCCGCCAGATCACCATCCACCAGCCGGGCCATGAAGGCCCGCTCGCCCCAGCGCCAGTCGCAGATCAGATCCTTCACCAGGAAGGAGGCCACGATCATGCGGCAGCGGTTGTGCATCCAGCCGCTGGCGTTCAGTTGCCGCATCGCCGCATCCACGATCGGCACGCCGGTGAGCCCCTCGCGCCAGGCCGCGAAGTGCCCCTCGTCGTTTTCCCACGGGAACCGCTTCCACTGGGGCCGGTAGGGGCCCTCCGCCAGCTCAGGGAAATGGAAAAGGGCCTGCTGGTAGAACTCTCGCCAGGCCAGCTCCTGCTCCCACACCGTGATCGACTGCTCAGCCTCCGTGCTGCGGACCAGGGCCCGGGCCTGCTGGGCGGCGGCCCAGGCCTGGCGCGGGCTGAGCGTGCCGAACTTCAGCGCCGCGCTCAGCCCCGAGGTGCCGGCCTCGCCGGGCAGGTTGCGGCCCGGCTCGTAGGCCAGCAGCGGCCCGCCATCGCAGAAGCTCTGCAGCTGCTCGAGGGCGGCGGCCTCGCCGGGCCTGCAGGGGCAGAGGTCGGTGCCTGAAAAGTCGTGGGGCAGGTGCAGACCCGTGGCCGGGTCGGGCTGCACCAGGGGCAGGGGCCCCGCGCCGGAGCGTTCCAGCGCCTCCAGCGCCTGCTCGCCCAGATCCCGCAGGCCCGAGGGCGCCGCCACCGGCTCCAGGCCCCCCGCCATGGCGCTGCCCAGGCCGGCCTTGGCGGCCACCTGCCCGCGCCAGTTGCGCCAGAACGGCCCATACACCCGGTAGGGATCGCCCTGGCCGGTGCGCAGGGCCTCGGGGGGGATCAGCAGCTGGTCCCAGTCCACCAGCACCCGCCGGCCGCTGGCCTGCAGCGCCGCTGCCACCCGCCGGTCGCGCTCGCGGCCGTAGGGCTCCACGTCGCGGTTCCAGGCCAGCACCGGTGCCTGCAACGCCGCGGCCAGCCGCGGCAGCAGCACCACAGGATCGCCTCGCAGCACCAGCAACCGGCTGCCGGCCCCACGCCAGCTCTCGGCGAGCTCCCGCAGGCTCTCGGCCAGGAACCACAGCCGCGCCGGGGCCAGGTCGGGCGCCTCCAGGATCCCCGGATCCAGCACGAACACCCCCGTCACCGCCGGGGTTGCCGCCGCCGCCGCTGCCAGCCCCAGGTTGTCGGCCAGCCGCAGGTCGCGGCGGTGCCAGAACAGCCAGCGCTCAGGTCCCGCTCCTGCCGCCATCAGAGCCCCAGCAGCTGCCTGGCCCGCAGCCAGGCCGTCACGCTCTTGCCATCGAGGTACTCATCGCCGCTGGCCAGGGCCCCGTCCAGCTCCCCGGGGGTCATCAGCAGCACCTCCAGGTCTTCGTCGTCATCGCCCGCCGGCTGCTCGCTGAGGGCGGTGAGCTCACGGGCCAGGAACAGGTGGATCACCTCGTCGGAGTAGCCGGGGCAGGGCAGCAGGGCCCCCAGCGGATCCCAGCGCTCGGCGGCATAGCCCGCCTCCTCCTGCAGCTCCCGCTGCATCGTGCTCAGCGGGGTCTCGCCCGGATCGAGGGTGCCGGCCGGGAACTCCAGCAGCCGCGTCGCCACCGCGAAGCGGTACTGGCGCAGCACCACCACCCGGCCATCATCCAGCAGTGGCACCGCCAGGGCGGCGCCGGGGTGGCGGATCACGCCGAAGGTGCCCTCCACCCCGATCGGCAGGGCGATCCGGTTCACCTCGAAGCGCAGCTTGCGGGCCTGCAGCGCGGCGGTGGTCTCCAGATGGCGCGCGGGCTCGGGGGCGGGCAGGGGCGCCATGGGGGAGAGGCAGCTGCAGCCCAGCATGGCCGCTAGG
>NZ_JBKKKY020000006.1:0-81952 GCF_046613545.2 Aphanothece microscopica RSMan92
TTCTCGGGGAGATCGGCCACGATGCACTCGGTGGTGAGCACCATGCCAGCGATCGAGGCGGCATTCTGGAGGCCGGAGCGGGTCACCTTGGCGGGATCCACGATGCCGGCGGCCAGCATGTCGACGTACTCGCCGGTGGCGGCGTTGTAGCCCTCGTTGAAGGGCTTGTTCTTGACGTGCTCGGCCACGACGGCGCCGTTGGCACCGGCATTCTCGGCGATGCGCTTGAGGGGCGCGGTGAGGGCGGCGGCCACGATGGTGGCGCCGATCAGCTCCTCGCCGGACAGGTTGGCCGCAGCCCATTCCTCGAGGGCAGGAGCCAGGTGGGCCAGGGTGGTGCCGCCCCCAGGAACGATGCCCTCCTCAACGGCCGCCTTGGTGGCGTTGATGGCATCTTCCAGGCGCAGCTTCTTGTCCTTCATCTCGGTCTCGGTGGCGGCGCCCACCTTGACCACGGCCACACCGCCGCTCAGCTTGGCCAGACGCTCCTGCAGCTTCTCCTTGTCGTAGGAGGAGTCGGTTTCGTCCATCTGCTTGCGGATCTGCTCGCAGCGGGCCTTGACGGCCACCTCGTTGCCCTCGGCCACGATGGTGGTGGTGTCCTTGTTGATGGTGATGCGGCGGGCCGAGCCCAGCATCTCCAGCTTGGTGTTCTCCAGCTTGAGGCCGGCATCCTCGGTGATCAGCTGACCGTTGGTGAGAACGGCGATGTCCTCGAGCATGGCCTTGCGGCGGTCACCGAAGCCGGGAGCCTTCACAGCCGCCACGTTCAGCACACCGCGCAGGCGGTTCACCACCAGGGTGGCGAGGGCTTCCTTCTCGATGTCCTCGGCGATGATCAGCAGGGGCTTGCCGGTGCGGGCGATCTGCTCGAGCACGGGCACCAGATCCTGCACCAGGCCGATCTTCTTGTCGGTGAGCAGGATGTAGGGCTCCTCGAGCACCGCTTCCATCCGCTCGGTGTCGGTGGCGAAGTAGGGGGAGATGTAGCCCTTGTCGAAGCGCATCCCCTCGGTGACCTCCAGCTCGGTGGTCATCGACTTCCCTTCTTCCAGGGAGATCACGCCCTCCTTGCCGACCTTGTCCATCGCATCGGCGATCATGCGGCCCACCTCTTCGTCGTTGCCGGCGGAGATGGTGCCCACCTGGGCGATGGCGTTGGAGTCGGAGATCGGCTTGGCGTGCTCCTCGATCTTCTTGACCAGGAAATCGGAAGCCTTGTCGATGCCCTTCTTCAGGGTGATGGCGTTGGCGCCGGCGGCGACGTTGCGCAGACCCGCCTTGACCATGGCGTGGGCCAGCACCGTGGCGGTGGTGGTGCCGTCACCGGCGGCATCGTTGGTCTTGGAGGCGGCCTGACGGATCAGGGCCACACCGGTGTTCTCGATGTGATCCTCGAGCTCGATCTCCTTGGCGATGGTGACGCCGTCGTTGATGATCTGGGGAGCGCCGAACTTCTTCTCGAGAACCACGTTGCGGCCCTTGGGACCAAGGGTCACGGCAACGGATTCGGCGAGGATGTCAATGCCCTTTTCGAGGGCACGACGGGCCTGCTCGTTGTAGATGATGCGTTTAGCCATGGGAGTCGGAAATCCTGTGGAAGTGTTCGTTGAAGACCGTGCTGGCAGAAGCAGGCTCCGTGGGGTCCCGAAGGACGCCAGACACGGGGCCCGGGCGCTCAGCTGACGATGGCGAGGATGTCCTTCTCGGACAGCAGGACGTACTCATCGGTGCCGAGCTTGACGTCGGTACCGGCGTACTTGCTGTAGAGGACCTTGTCACCCACGCTCACTTCAGGAGCCTGGCGGGTGCCGTCATCGTTGCGCTTGCCGGGACCCACCTGGACCACCTCGCCCACCTGGGGCTTTTCCTTGGCAGTGTCGGGGAGCAGGATCCCGCCGGCAGTCTTTTCTTCAGACTCAGAGACCTTGATGAAAATGCGATCTCCAAGGGGTTTGACCGTGGAGACGCTGAGGGAAACAGCAGCCATGGATAGATGCGACAGCAACGACATGGCGTCTGAGACGCCATTTCGCGGGAGGAGTTAGCACTCGCTCCACACGAGTGCCAACCTATGCCGAGAGCGGCCGGGCTGGCCACCCATGCCCTGTGCGGGTGACCGTACCGAGCGGGGCGACAGCGGCCGAGTGGTAAGGTTGCCCGGCTCCCAGCGGGCAGGGATCGTTTCAGCACCCTCCCTGTCCAGCGCCCTCCGCGACCCTCCATACATATGGCTGCTGCTACTGCCACCGGCACCAAAGGCATCGTCCGGCAGGTGATCGGCCCGGTGCTTGACGTTGAATTCCCGGCCGGCAAGCTGCCCAAGATTTACAACGCTCTGCGCATCGAGGCGAAGAACTCCGCCGGCCAGAACGTCGCCCTCACCGCTGAAGTGCAGCAGCTGCTCGGCGATCACCGGGTCCGGGCCGTGGCCATGAGCAGCACCGATGGCCTGGTGCGCGGCATGGAAGCCCTCGACACCGGCGCCCCCATCTCCGTGCCCGTGGGTGAGGCCACCCTGGGTCGCATCTTCAACGTGCTCGGCGAGCCCGTGGATGAGCAGGGCCCCGTGACCACCTCCGAGACGGCCTCGATCCACCGGGCCGCCCCCAGCCTCACCGAGCTGGAGACCAAGCCCAAGGTCTTCGAGACCGGCATCAAGGTGATCGACCTGCTGGCGCCCTACCGCCAGGGGGGCAAGGTGGGCCTGTTCGGCGGCGCCGGCGTGGGCAAGACCGTGCTGATCCAGGAGCTGATCAACAACATCGCCAAGGAGCACGGCGGCGTATCCGTGTTCGCCGGCGTGGGTGAGCGCACCCGTGAGGGCAATGACCTCTATGAGGAGTTCAAGGAGTCCGGCGTGATCAACCCCGACGACCTCTCCAAGTCGAAGGTGGCGCTCTGCTACGGCCAGATGAACGAGCCCCCCGGCGCCCGCATGCGGGTGGGGCTGTCAGCCCTCACCATGGCTGAGCACTTCCGTGACGCCAACAAGCAGGACGTGCTGCTGTTCGTGGACAACATCTTCCGCTTCGTGCAGGCCGGATCCGAAGTGTCGGCGCTGCTGGGCCGCATGCCATCCGCTGTGGGCTACCAGCCCACCCTGGGCACCGACGTGGGCATGCTGCAGGAACGCATCACCTCCACCCTGGAGGGCTCGATCACCTCGATCCAGGCCGTCTACGTGCCCGCGGACGACCTGACCGACCCCGCTCCGGCCACCACCTTCGCCCACCTGGACGCCACCACCGTGCTCAGCCGCGGCCTGGCCTCCAAGGGCATCTACCCCGCCGTGGACCCCCTGGATTCCACCAGCACCATGCTTCAGCCGGCCGTGGTGGGCGACGAGCACTACCGCACCGCCCGGGCCGTGCAGTCCACCCTGCAGCGCTACAAGGAGCTCCAGGACATCATTGCGATTCTGGGTCTGGACGAACTGTCCGAAGACGACCGCCGCACGGTGGACCGCGCCCGCAAGATCGAGAAGTTCCTCTCCCAGCCCTTCTTTGTGGCCGAGGTCTTCACCGGCATGTCTGGCAAGTACGTGAAGCTCGAGGAGACCATCAAGGGCTTCAACATGATCCTCGCCGGTGAGCTGGATCATCTCCCCGAGGCCGCCTTCTACCTGGTCGGCAGCATCGATGAAGTGAAGGCCAAGGCCGAGAAGATCCTGGCCGATTCCAAGGGTTGATCCCCCTCCATCAATCCTGAGGTTCCACCATGTCTCTCACCTTGCGAGTTCTGGCCCCGGACCAGAGCGTCTTCGACGGCACCACTGAGGAAGTGATTCTCCCCAGCACCACGGGGCAGATGGGCATCCTCCCTGGCCACGTCACCATGCTGGCGGCCCTCGACACCGGTGTGATGCGGCTGCGGGAGGGCAACAGCTGGTCGACCATCGCACTGCTCGGCGGTTTCGCCGAAGTGGAGGCCGACGAGATCACGGTGCTGGTCAACCGTGCCCAGCTCGGCAGCACCATCGATCCGGCGGCCGCCGAAGCCCGTTTTGAGGAGGCCCAGCAGGCCGCGGTCCGGTTCGAAGGCCAGCCCTCGAGCACCGAGAAGCTCAAGGCCCAGCAGGCTTTGGCCCAGGCCAGGGCCTGGCTGCAAGCCACCCGGGTGCCCGGCTGACCCACCGTTCCTGGCCGTTCCGCCCTCCAGCGGCAGGTTCAGACCCAGGCCAGCGATGACCAGTACCGGTCATCGCTGGCCTTTCGCATGGAGCGGGAAGGCCACCGCCCGGGGACTGCTGAATGGAGCCAGCACTGGGCGGAAGCGCCAAGCTGGAGCCACGCTCCTGGCCAGTCCCCTGCCCAGGACGCCATCGCCACCGCGGCGCCCAACCGTCGTGGTGTGCCGTCCTCAACAGCCATGAACGACCACCAGCTCGGGGCCGCCCTCAGGGAGAGGCTGCTCAGCGAAGACTGGCGGGGCCAGGCCAGCCGCCTGATCCGCCTGCAGACGCTGGCCGCAGAGCTCTGCGGCATCGAGCAGATCGAGCTGCGGCCGGCCCTGAGCCACCTCGTGAGCTCCCCAACCATCACCGAGGCGCTCAACCTGGCCGACCCTCGGCTTGATCCGGAGCTGCATGGCCGGCTGCTGCAGGAACTGCAAGCGGTGTTTGCGCCTGCCATCTGCCGGCGGATGGAGGAGGTGCTCCGAGGCCTGCTCAGGATGCCCCCCGGCCAGCTCCCCCCGCCGCCGCCCCCTCTGCCGATCGCGTCCGACCTGGCGGCAGCCTCCAGAACAGCCGGACGCGTCTCACTGGCCGGCGGCCTGCGCAGCGGCGGCTGGCGCAGCGCAGGACTGCTGGCGGTGGTGGGCATTCTCGTGGGCGGCCTGATCCTCGCCCTGCTGGGACCTGTGCTGCTGCTGCAGCGAGCTCCCCGCAGTCCGATCGTGCGGGAGACTCCACCGTTGGAACCAGCCGTCCCGGTCGAGGAGCCGCCTCCCGAAGCCCCACCTGATCTGGCCAACGCTGGGGACGATCCTCAAGCGAACAACGGCGACCGCGACTCCGCCGGGGACTCCGCCGGGGACTCCGCCGGGGACTCCGCCGGGGCCGACACCAGCTTCGAGCAGGCGGCTGCCAGCATCCAGGGCTTCTACGCCGCCCTGAGCCGCAGGGACTACGAACAGGCACGCGGCTACCTGGGGGGGACTGCCGCGGAGGTGTTCGAAACCGTGCCGCCCCTTTCTCCGGCGATTCAGCAGGTCGGTGTCGCCGGCCTTCAGGAGGTGAGCCGGGTGGGCCCGCAGATGATCCTGCAGGGGGAGCTGACCGTTGTCGCTGGGGACGGCACCGTCGGGCGCGAGCAGCGCAGCTTCACGGTGGACACGAGCAGCCGTCCAGCCCTGATCCTTGACAGTAAACCCGTTGATCAGGGCAGCAGGCCCTGATCGGGCAGGTGCTTCACCGCGCGGCATGTCCCCATGTCCCCATGGCCTTGGCCCATCCGGGGGGCTCTGGGCGGTCAAAAAAAGCGCTCCTCCAAGAAGGGGAGCGCCAGCAACCCGGACGACCGGAGGCGTGGGGGCGATCAGGCGGTTCCGCAGAAGGTCACGTCGGGGAATTTGAGCTTGGCCTCATCGAGACTCTTGCCCTTGCCTTCTTCCTGCCAGTAGTTGATCACTTCCGTGGCCTTGTTGAGAATCTCCACGCGCTCGTTGTCCGTGATCCAGCTCTTGCCTTCGAGCTCAGTCTTCAGGGTTTCCCAGGCATCCTCCCGGGGCCAGAAGAAATAGGCGGTGAGGGGGCTCGGACCACCACCGACGATCTGATCGACGGCGAGAGCGACGTTATCCGGCAGCCAGAGGATCTTCAACAGGAAGCGCCCCTCATCGGCCTTGGGGGTATAGCCGGAAGGGACCCCGTCCTCATCGATCGTGGCTGAGGCCAGGGCAGCGCTGCCACCACGCATGACCGGGCGCCCCTGAGCAGAGGTGTCGTCCGTGGCAGCGACCACCTCGGGCGCATCGCTCACGGCCGCGCCGGCGGCGCTTTCGGTGGCTGTCATGGTGTCGACGCTCAAGACAGAAGATCAAAGAACTAACCTACCAGCAGCCCTGCTCCTGCTCCCGCTGAATCCTCGCGCCATCCTGCTGTTCGACATCGATGGCGTGATCCGCGACGTGGCCGGCAGCTACCGCCGTGCCCTGGCCGAGACAGTGCACCACTACTGCGGTTGGCGCCCCGATGCCGCGTCGATCGATGCCCTCAAGGGGGAAGGTCTCTGGAACAACGACTGGGAAGCGTCCCTGGAACTGCTGCGTCGCCGCGGCCACACGCCCCTGCCCGATTTCACGGCGCTCGTGGAGGTGTTCAGCCGCTTCTACTTCGGCGGTGATCCGGAGGGGGACCCGGCCCACTGGCAGGGTTTCATCGGCCGCGAACCACTGCTCGTGGAGCGTTCCTTCTTCCAGACCCTGGATGAGGCGGGCCTGGCGTGGGGTTTCGTGAGCGGCGCCGAACCTCCGTCGGCCCGTTTTGTGCTGGAGCAGCGGCTCGGGCTGGTGGATCCGCCCCTGATCGCCATGGGGGACGCACCCGACAAGCCGAACCCCACCGGACTGCTGGAGCTGGCGAACCGTCTGGCGGAACCAGGCCTGGGTCAGGCCTCCAGCCCGCCGGTCTTCTACCTGGGCGACACCGTGGCGGACGTGCTCACGATCGCCCAAGCCCGGCAGGTCCTGCCCCAGCAACGCTTCGTGGCCCTGGCCGTGGCGCCCCCCCACCTCCACGCCGATGGCCCCGGCCGCAGCCGCTACGAAGCTGCTCTGCGGGACGCGGGCGCCGATCTGGTGATCCCGGCCACGGCGAGCGTCCTGCCCTGCCTGGAGCCGCTGCTCAGCGCTCCATCGCACTGAGGCTCTTCATTGCAGCGGCCGTGAGGATCTCATGGCCCCGGTCCGTCACGGCCACGTCGTCCTCGATGCGGATGCCGATGCCTTTCCAGCGGGCTTCGATGGCCGGCTGCCCCTCCGGCACCGGCAGACGGTCGCTCACGTAGAGGCCCGGCTCCACCGTGAGCACCATGCCGGGAACCAGCTGCACGGGATGCTCGCCGAGACGGTAGGCGCCGACATCGTGCACGTCGAGGCCCAGCCAGTGGCCGGTGCGGTGCATGTACAGATGCCGGTAGGCACCCTGCTCGATGATGCCGTCCACGTCGCCGGCCAGAAGCCCCAGGGCCACCAGACCCTCCACCAGCACCCGCACGGCCGTGTCGTGGACCGATTCGGCCGTCTGGCCTGGCGCCACGGCCGCCACGGCGGCTTCCTGGGCCGCGAGCACCAGGGCATACAGCTCGCGCTGCTCGGCACTGAAGCGGCCGTTGATCGGAAAGGTGCGGGTGATGTCGCCGTTGTAGTAGTCGGGCAGGCTGCAGCCCGCGTCGATCAGCAGCAGCTCCCCATCCCGCAGGGGCGCGCTGTTGGCGGTGTAGTGCAGCACGCAGGCGTTGTCACCACCGGCCACGATTGAACCGTAGGCCGGGCCCCGGGCCCCCTGCTCCAGGAAATGCTGCTCGATCACGGCCTGGACCTGGCGCTCGTTCAGGCCCGGGCGGCTCACCTGCCGCGCCAGCTCGTGGGCCTCCGCCGAGATGCGGGCCGCCTCCCGGAGGCGCTCCAGCTCCTCAGGTGCCTTGCGGAGCCGCAGTTCGTGCAGCAGCGGACAGGGGGCCACGAGCCCGAGGGCGGCGCTGCCCCGGCGCGGTGCCCGATCGAGCTGCTGCCCCCAGGCCTGCAGCACCAGCGGTTCGACCTGGGGATGGCGGCCGATCCGGAAAGCAATGCCTTCGGCGCCCTGCAGATAGTCGGCCAGGCGCTCGGGCAGCTCGGCCAGCGGATGGGCCCGATCGGCACCGAAGCGGCTCACGGCGCCCTCGGTCCCCCAGCGGACCCCGTTCCAGACCTCGGCCGAGGGCTCCTTGGGATGGACGAAGAGTACGAAGCGCGCCTCCTCGTGGTGGGGCAGGAAGAGGGCCACCGCATCGGGCTCGTCAAAGCCGGTGAGGTACCAGAAGTCGCTGTTCTGACGGAACGGGTACTCGCAGTCAGCGTGGTGGGTGACCAGCGGCGCCGCCGGGATCACTGCGGCAGCACCTCCAAGCTGCTGGAGGAAGCGGCTGCGCCGCTCGGCATAAATCGACATGCACGGGCGCCCGGCTGGGCCAATCCTGGCGGCCAGTCTGGGCCAGCTGCGGCGCGGGCCGATTAAATGGTGCCATGGCCCAAGGCCCCACCACCTGAATGAACGACCTGCTGGGCCTGGTGCTGCTGGTGGTGGTGGTCCTCGTCGGTTCGGCCCTCTGTTCCGGAATCGAGGCCGCGCTGCTCACGGTCAACCCGGTGAGGATTCATGAGCTGGCGGCCCGCCCCCGCCCCGTCAGGGGAGCCCGGCGCCTCGAGCAGCTGCGCCAGCGCCTGGGACGGACCCTGTCGGTGCTGGTGATCGCGAACAACGGCTTCAACATCTTCGGCAGCCTCATGCTTGGCGGCTATGCCGCCGAAGTGTTCCGCCAGTACGGCGTGGAGGGAGTCGCCCTGCCGCTGTTTTCGGTGGGGCTGACCCTGTTGGTGATCCTCCTGGGGGAGATCCTGCCGAAGGCACTCGGCAGTCGGCTGGCTCTGCCGGTGGCCCTCGCCAGTGCTCCGGCGCTGGCGATCCTCGGCAGGATCATGCTGCCGCTGGTGCTGCTGCTCGAGCGGCTCCTGCCGGCGATCACCGCCGAGAGTGAAATCAGCACGGATGAGGAGGAAATCCGGCTGCTGGCCCGCCTCGGCTCCCAGAAGGGCCAGATCGAGGCGGATGAAGCCGCCATGATCGCCAAGGTCTTCCAGCTCAACGACCTCACCGCCCGCGACCTGATGACCCCCCGGGTGGCGGCCCCCACCCTCGCGGGGGCCGGCAGCCTGGCGGCGGCCCAGAGCGAACTGCTGGACAACAACGCCCCGTGGTGGGTGGTGCTGGGGGAGGAGGTGGATGAGATTCTCGGGGTGGCCAGTCGGGAGCGGCTGCTCACAGCCCTGCTTCAGGGCCACAGCGAGCTCACTCCAGCGGACCTCAGCGAACCGGTGGAGTACGTCCCCGAAATGATCCGGGCGGATCGCCTGCTCACCGGCTTCCGGCGCAACAGCGGCGGCGTGCGCGTGGTGGTCGACGAATTCGGGGGCTTTGTCGGGGTGATCGGCGCCGAGGCGGTGCTGGCGGTGCTGGCCGGCTGGTGGCGGCGCCCCCAGCCGGCCGGCGGAGAGGCCCTCCCATGACCCCGGCCAGCAGCCAGAGCCAACCCCAGCCCCCCCCCACCGCCCAGCGCTGTGCGCAGTGGCTGGGGCACTGGCGCAGGCAGCTGCAGCTGAGCAGCCGAGAACACAGCTGGCTGGCCGGGGAACTCGCCAACCTCGATCGCCAGCTCGAGCGCCTCGAGCGCGGGGTGCTCCGGATCGTGGTCT
This sequence comes from Aphanothece microscopica RSMan92, assembly GCF_046613545.2. Classification (NCBI taxonomy): domain Bacteria; kingdom Bacillati; phylum Cyanobacteriota; class Cyanophyceae; order Chroococcales; family Aphanothecaceae; genus Aphanothece; species Aphanothece microscopica. The sequence continues at coordinate 9,457 of NZ_JBKKKY020000006.1, forward strand.
TCGGCCGGGTCGGCGTGGGCAAGTCGAGCCTGCTCAATGCGTTGCTGGGCCAGGAGACCTTCGCGACGGACGTGGCCCATGGCTGCACCCGCCGTCAGGCCGCGACGACCTGGGCCCCTGCCCTGTCGACCCTGGCGGCCGTGGAGCTGGTGGACACCCCGGGCATCGACGAGATCGCCGCGGCCGCCCGCGGCCGCCTGGCACGCCGTGTGGCCCTCGGCTCCGATCTGGTCCTGTTCGTGCTCGACGGGGATCTCAGCCAGGTGGATCTCGAGGCCCTTGAGGTCCTGCTGGCCAGTGGCAAGCCCCTGATGCTGGTGCTGAACCGCTGCGATTCCTGGTCAGAGGCCGAACGGGCGAACCTGCTGGCCGGCATTCGGCGTCGGCTGCCCGCCGAGGCCCGTCAGCTGGAGCTGCTCCCCGTGGCCGCGGCCCCCCGGCAGGCCTTCCAGATGGCCGATGGCCGGATTCGCTCCACCCGCCGGCCCCCGGCCGTGGAACCTCTGCAGGTCGCCCTGCTGCAGTGCCTCGACTCCCAGGGTGAGCTGCTGCTGGCGATCAACGCGCTGCGCAGCGCGGAGCGGTTCCAGCGGTCCCTCCAGGAAACCCGGTTGCGGCACAGTCAGAAGGCCGCCCAGGGGCTGATCGGCCGCTTTGCCGCCCTCAAGGCCACGGGCGTGGCGGCCAACCCGCTGGTGCTGCTGGACCTGGCCGGGGGCTTGGCCTGTGACACGGCCCTGGTGATGCAACTCTGCCAGCTCTACGGCCTGCCGATGGGCGGGCGGGCCGCCCGGGATCTGCTCACCCGTCTGTCGGGCCACAACGCCCTTCTGGGCGGCGCCCAGCTGGGGATTCAGGTCCTGCTCGGGGGGGTTCGGCAACTGCTGCTCGTGGCCGCCCCCCTCACTGGTGGCCTCAGCCTCGCGCCTGCCGCCCCCGTCGCCATCGCCCAGGCGGCGCTGGCGGTGCACACGACCCGCCGCACGGGCCGCCTGGCTGCCCAGGAACTGCTGAGCAGCACCCGGCGGGGGGGAACACCTGCAGCCCTGCTGCGCCGCCTGGCCGCCACGGATCCCCAGGTGCGCCGGTGGCTGGGGCGCTGGCCCGACAGCACGGCCCACACCACATCCGACACCGCGGCGGGGGCCGCCGCGGATGGGCCCGCCCCCTCCTGGCGCGCCCTGCTGCCGTGAGCACCATCGCTGACACCCCCTCTGGAGGGCCCGGCCGGATCGCCCTGTTCGGCACCAGCGCCGACCCTCCCACCCGGGGACACCAGGCCCTGCTGGTCAGGCTGCTGGAGCAGTTCCCCCAGGTGGCCACCTGGGCCAGTGACAACCCCCTCAAGCAGCATGGGGCTCCCCTGACCCAGCGCACCGCACTGCTGGCGGCCCTGGTGGAAGCCATCGGCAATCCACGCCTCCGTCTGCATCAGGACCTGAGCAGCCCCTGGGCGATCACCACCCTGGAGCGGGCTGCCGCCCGCTGGCCTGACGCGGAGCTGGTCTTTGTGGTGGGAAGTGATCTGGCCCCCCAGATTCCCCGCTGGAAGCAGGCCAGGGCCCTGCTGCAGGGCTGCCGCCTCGCCATCGTCCCGCGCCGCGGGTGGTCGATCGAACCGGACCAGCTGGAGCCCCTCCGCGCCCTGGGCGCGCAGCTCGAGATCCTGCCGCTGTCCATCCCAGCCTCCGCGAGCTCGGCTGTGCGGCGGCAGCCGGATCCCAGCCAGATCCCGGCGTCGGTCTGGCCGGTGCTGCTGGAGCACAATCTCTACGGCCTCGAACGCCCCTCGTGATGCGCCTTGCCCTGGCCCAGATCAACCCTCTGGTGGGCGACCTGGCGGGAAACGGGGAGCGGATCCTCGCCGCCTGCCGCCAGGCGGCGAGCCGGGGCGCCGACCTCGTGCTCACCCCCGAACTCTCGCTGTGGGGCTACCCACCGCGGGATCTGCTGTTGCAGCCGACCCGGCTGACCCGGCAGCAGGAGGTGCTCGAGGCGATGGTGCAGGAGCTGGCGCGCACCATGCCCGAGCTGGCCCTGCTGGTGGGCATCGCCGAGCCGAAGGGTGGAGGCCAGCTGCCCAACCTGTTCAATGCCGTGGCCCTGGTGGAGGCCGCCGGCTGGCGGGTGGTGGCGCGCAAGCTGCTGCTGCCCACCTACGACGTGTTCGACGAGCAGCGCTACTTCCTCCCGGGTGACGCCGCCGCCGTGCTGGAGCTGGAACGGCGGGGGCAGCGCTGGCGCCTGGGGCTCACCATCTGCGAGGACCTCTGGGTGGAGGAGGAGCTGCAGGGGCACCGCCTGGCCGGCCCCGATCCGGTCGCCGCCCTGCTGCCGAGCCGGGTGGACCTCCTGCTCAATCTCTCCGCCTCGCCCTTCGGCCAGGCCAAGGTGCCACTGCGCCATGCCCTGGCCCGCCGTGCGGCGCGACGGCTCAACTGCCCGGTGGTGTACGTGAACCAGGTGGGCGGCAACGACGAACTGGTCTTCGACGGAGCCAGTTTCGTGGTGGAGGCCTGCGGCGAGCTGGCCTGCCAGTTGGCCTGTTGCACGGAGGATCTGAAGACCTGGAGTCCCGGAAGGCACCCCGCCCCGGGCCCACCAGCGGACGCCGTCCTGCCCGAGCCCCTCGAACAGTTGTTCCGCGCCCTGGTGCTGGGCGTGCGGGATTACGCCGGCAAATGCGGTTTCCAGCGGGCCCTGCTGGGGCTCAGTGGGGGCATCGATTCAGCCCTGGTGGCGGTGATCGCCACGGCGGCGCTGGGGGCCGAGCAGGTGCGGGCGTTGCTGATGCCCTCCCCCTGGAGTTCCAGCGGCGCGACCGACGACGCCCTGGCCCTGGCGGGGCGTCTCGGCCTCATCACCCACACCCTGCCGATCACCGGCCTGATGGCGGGCTTCGACACGGCCCTGACCCCGGCACTGGGCCAGCCGCCGTCGGGTCTCACCGCCGAGAATCTGCAATCACGCATCCGCGGCACGCTGCTGATGGCCGTGGCCAACCAGCAGGGACGGCTGCTGCTCTCGACCGGCAACAAATCGGAGCTGGCGGTGGGCTACTGCACCCTGTACGGCGACATGAACGGGGGTCTGGCCGTGATCGGGGACGTCTACAAGACCAGCGTGTTCACCCTGGCGGCCTGGCTGGACAGTCCGGCCGCTCTCCCCTGCCGCCGGTCCCTGGGCCTGCCGGAGCGGGGGGAGCTGATCGGCGCCGCGATCCGCCACAAGCCCCCCAGCGCCGAACTCAGGCCCGACCAGCGCGACACCGACTCCCTGCCGGACTATGGGGAACTGGACCCGTTGCTCAGGGCCCTGGTGGAGGAGCGGCGCAGCCAGCGGGAGCTTGTGGCCGAGGGCACCGATCCTGAGCTGGCCGAACGGGTCAGCACCCTGCTGCGGCGGGCCGAATTCAAGCGCCGCCAGGCGCCGCCGGTGCTGAAGGTGAGCGGTCACGCCTTCGACAGCGGCTGGCGCATGCCGATCGCCGCCGGCTGAGCCAGGCTGGTGTCGCACCTCCTGCACTTGATGGCTGCCCAGGCTTCGCCTCACCAGCTCACCGCACCGATGGCGAGCATCGGGGTGCCGACCGAGATCAAGCGGGATGAGCGACGCGTGGCCCTCACCCCCGACGGGGTTCGGGAACTGGTGACCCAGGGCATGGAGGTGCGGGTTCAGGAAGGTGCCGGCCTCGGCGCCGGCATCGGCGATGACGCCTTCGCCGCCGCCGGTGCGCGGCTGGTGAGCCGCGAGGACGCCTGGGCCGCCCATCTGGTCGTGAAGGTCAAGGAGCCCCAACCGGAGGAGTTCCCCTATCTGCGCAGCGACCTGGTGCTGTTCACCTATCTGCATCTGGCGGCCTATCCGGATGTGGGACGGGCCCTGCTGGAGGCGGGCACCACAGCTGTGGCCTACGAGACGGTGCAGCTGGAGGACACCAGCCTGCCGCTGCTGGCCCCGATGAGCGAGATCGCCGGTCGTCTGGCTGCCCAGGTGGGCGCCCACCTGCTGGAAAAGCCCCATGGCGGCCGCGGCATCCTGATGGGGGGATGCACCGGGGTGCGCCCAGCCCGGGTGGTGGTGCTCGGCGCCGGCACCGTGGGCTGGAATGCGGCCCGGATCGCCGCGGCCATGGATGCCGAAGTGTTTCTGCTGGATCGCTCACCCCAGCGCCTGCGCCAGCTGGAGGCCGACCGCCGCGGCCGCCTGTTCAACCTGGTCAGCAGCCGCAGCCTGGTGGAGCGCCTCGTGCCCGGGGCCGATCTGGTGATCGGCGCCGTGCTCACCCCCGGTGGTCGAGCCCCGACCCTGGTGGAGGAGGAGCTGGTGCGCCAGATGAAGCCCGGTTCAGTGATCGTGGACGTGGCGATCGACCAGGGGGGCTGCATCGCCACCAGCCGGGAGACGACCCATACCGATCCCGTCCAGAGCATCCATGGGGTGCAGCACTATGCGGTGGGGAACATGCCGGGGGCCGTTCCGTTCACCTCCACCGAGGCCCTGGTCAGCGTCACCCTCCCCTACATCCTGGTGATGGCGGGCCGTGGCCTCGCCGAGGCGGTCACGGACCGGCCCGAACTGCTCTCGGGCCTCAACACGGTCGATGGCTCGGTCTGCCATCCGGGGGTGGCCAGGGCCCTGGGCCTGGCGCCCCGCCACCCGATGGCCTGCCTGCGCTGAGGGCAGGGGCCTCCGTGCTGAGAGCCGACCGGATCCGCATCATCGCCGTGGGCAGGGTGCGCAAGGGATGGGTGCGCGAAGGCGTGGCGCTGTACTGCCAACGTCTGCCCGGACTGACGATCGTGGAGCTCCGGGACAGCGATCCGCGGCGGGAAGCCCAGGCCATCCGCGGGGAACTGCGCAGCGATGAACAGCTGGTCACCCTGAGCGAGGAGGGCCGCACCTTCCGCTCCATGGAGCTGGCCGAGCAGCTGCGGCAGTGCGGCTCGGACCGCCTGGCCTTCGTGATCGGCGGGGCCGACGGTCTCGATCCGGCCCTGCGGGCCCAGGCGCGCTGGCAGCTCAGCCTCTCGGCCCTCACCTTCCCCCATGAGCTGGCCCGGCTGCTGCTGGTGGAGCAGCTGTACCGCGTGCAGACGATCCTCCAGGGCGGGCCCTATCACCGGGAATGAGACACCCCGCGGCCCGGGGGCGCGGAGACCAGCGGTGGCAGGGGGGAGAACGGTCGGCCCAGAGCCCCAGGACAGATGCCCTCCCGCAGGGCGAGGACAAGGCCGGCGGCCTCCGCAAAGCTCGAGGCGGCGATGGCCTCCAGGCCGAGGGCCTCCGCATCGACCTGCAGCACGCAGGGATTGTCCACCGCGATCAGCGGGACCCCCCGCTCGGCGCAGGCCAGCACCGCTGCCCCCCCCAGGGCACCCGCAGGAGCCACCACCGCCCCGATCCTGGCTGGATGCAGCCACTGCGGATCGATCCGGCCCTCGCCGGGCTCGCTCAGGGGCACCAGATCGGGAGCTCCGCTGAGGCCCACCAGCACGCAGGGCAGGAACGTGTACCCCAGTTCCTCGGCGGCGGCGCGGGGGTCCAGGCCCGGGTTCAGCGGCAGGGGACCCAGGGCAGGGGCATGGGCACAGGGCAGGCCCAGGTGATCGGTGAGCAGGTGGCTGATCACGGCTTCGGCGCCGGCCAGGGCATCCACGCCCGAACCGCTCCGGTAGGCCGCGAGGGCCTCACTGTCGGGATCATCCGGAAAGCGGGCCACCACGGCGATCGCGGTGGCACCGGCTGCCTTGAGCCGCTCCCCCGCCCGCAACAGGGCATCCGGACGGCCCAGGCTTCCCCAGCTCGCTCCGCTCGGCCCCTCGGCAAGACTCACCGCCAGGGGGGCATCGGTGCACAGCACCGGGCCGATCTGCAGGCCCAGGGTGGCGCGGCAGGCCTCCACGACCTGGAGGTGGCGCTGGAGCAGATCGGCTTCGATGCCAGCGTCCAGGAGCACCCCGACCCGCTGGCAACGCCCCGGACGCAGGGCGAGGTTTCCTGCCGCAAAGCGATCCAGGGCCGAACCCTCCACGTAGTGGATGCTGGGGTCGCGCCAGTACAGCGCAGCCCCGTTCATCACGTTGGGGTGGGTGATCAGGCAGCCGCTGGCCGCGGCCAGCAGGCGAGCCGCCGGCAGGGCATCGCCGGCGAAGCCGCCCACGGCGCAGCCGATCCCCGTGGGCACGACCAGCAGGGTGGGGAAGGGGGCAGCCGTCGTCACGGCTGCGGTGAGACGCAGACCACGACCGCCTCGACGGCCAGCTCGTCACCCTGGACGGCCGTGATCGCCCAGCGCAGCGGCCGTCCATGGGCGCTCAGCGCCCGGAGGATCTGCGGGCGCAGCGGACCTTCCCCGCGCCGCAGGCGCAGCGCCAACGGCTTCAGTCGCCAGAGCGGATCCATCCCTGGAGCCTCACTTCTGGTATTGGCCGAACTGGAGCTGGTAGAGGGCATCCTCCATGCCCGCCGTGAGGCTGAGATCACTGGTGGGATAGGCCACACACAGCAGGGCATAGCCGGCCTGCTGGAGTTCCTGCTTGACGCCCATCGCATCCGGCTGGCGGACCTCGCCCGTGCTGATCAGGGCCGCACAGGTGGTGCACACCCCGGAACAGCAGGAGCTGGGCAGGGGAACCCCGGCGGCCTCCGCCGCTGCCAGCACGGTCTGGTCGGCCCGACAGGAAAACGTGTGGGTGGTGCCGTCAATCGCAGCAGTGATCGTGAAGGTCTGGGGCTCGTCGTTCACGGAGTAGGTCGGATCGGTGCTGGAGGGCACCCATCCTCCCAGCTCATGGCTCCTGCCAGTGGCTGGGGTGGGGGGCAAGGTATTCCGGCGGCGCGGATCCCGCCGGGGCGGTGAGCGCCAGATCGAGGCTCAGGGAGCAGCGCAGATCGTCAGGATCCCCGTTGGGCAGCACCGCATGCTCCAGGCAGGAAGGGAAGAGCAGCAACAGTCCAGCCCGGGGGGCGACGTCGATCCAGGGAAGGGTCCAGGGCGAGGGGCCCAGCGGCCCGCCATGGCCCACGGCCATGCCGGGAACCAGCTCATTCACCTGGCGCTGGGGGAAGAGCCGCAGGCAACCCTGTGCCCCACTGCCATCACCGTTGAAGTAGTAGACGGCGCTGAGATGGGCGTTCGGATGATGGTGGCGACCGATCACCTGGTCAGGCTCGCTCACGACGGGCCAGCAGCGTTGGATGTGCAGCGCCAGCCGGTCCAGGTCAAAACCCAGCTGCGTCAGGAAGCTGCGGGCATGACCGCAGAGCTCCGCCACCAGCGGCGCGAAGGTGGGGTGGCCCTGCAGGTTCCAGACCCCGTGCAGATCTCCGGTCCAGGCACAACCGGGATCCGGATTGCTGCGGGCTTCACCGCGCAGGGCGAGAAGCGTCTGGAGCTGCCTGGCCAGATCGAGGGGATCGGGCCGCAGCTGCACCTGGGCCAGGGCGACGGGAAACAGGGGCTGAATCCTGAGCTCGGAGGAGAGCGGGGCCTGCCCCCTGGCGATCCCGGCGTCCGGGTGGCGGGCGGTCGGCGGCTGCGCCATGGGGTGAACCGGGGGCAAGCGCTCCAGCCTGACAGCGGGCCATGGCCCCCTCAGGCCACGGCGGCATGAAAAAACCGGCTCGCCTGGCGCCCCCTGGGATCAGGGAACGACCAGCCGAGCCGGTCAAGACACCAGCGGCGTGTCGATCAGTGCTGGCGGAGCATCAGGCCATCGCCGCCGCGCCACCCACGACTTCGAGGATTTCCTGGGTGATGGCCGCCTGGCGGGCCTTGTTGTAATCGAGGGTGAGGGTCTTGGCGAGGGCCTTGGCGTTGTCGCTGGCGTTGTTCATGGCGGTCATCCGGCTGGCCAGCTCGGAGGCCGCAGCTTCCTGCAGGGATCGCAGCAGCTGGTTCTGCATGTACAGCGGCAACAGCGCGTTGAGGAGCTGCTCGGGGCTCTGGTCGAAGACGATGTCCGACGGAAGGGTGGGAGCCACGTTAGCGGCCGCCATGGTGCCCGGCTCCACCACCAGCCGACCCTCCCGGGTGGTGAGGCGGAAGATCTCATCCTCTGGGGTGGCAATCCCCTGGGAATCCAGGGGAAGCAGGGTCTGGATGACCGGCTTGGAGCTCACCAGATTGATGAACTTAGTGAAAATGATCTCCACCCGATCGGTCGCGGCCGAGAGAAACTCAGCCAGGATCTCGTTGGCGATGGAGCCAGCCTCATCCGCATTGGGCACCTGCTCCAGTCCGGAGAAGGTGGCCCGCACCGTGTAGATGTTGGAGCGGTTCTGGAAATAGGTGATGGCCTTGCGACCAATCAGCACCAGATCAACCTTGTAGCCCTGTTCCTTGAGCTCCGCGTGGCGAAGTTCGGTCCGCTTGATGATGTTGGCGTTGTAACCGCCACAGAGACCCCGGTCACCGGTGACGGCCAGCAGGGTGATGGTTTCAACCGGCCGGGCCTCAAGCAGAGGGGCGTCGACGTCCTCGAAACGCATGCGGGACTGGAGGTTTTCCAGCACCCGGGCGAGGCGATCGGCAAAGGGCCGACTGCGCAACACCTGCTCCTGAGCACGACGCACCTTGGCAGCCGCCACGAGACGCATGGCCTCGGTGATCTTGCGGGTGTTCTTGACCGAACTGATCCGGTCGCGGATTTCCTTGAGATTTGCCATCTGAGCGATCCTCCTCAGATCGAGGCCAGCATGGTCGACTTCACCTCGTTGATGGCATCCTTGAGCATGGCTTCAGCGTCCTCGCTGAGCTGCTTCTCGGTCTGCACCTTGGAGATGAAGTCGGCCTTGTTGGTCTTGAGGTACTCACGAAGCTCCCGGCAGAACTGAACGACCGACTCGACGGGGATCTCGTCGATCAGACCCTTGACGCCGGCATAGACGACGGCCACCTGCTCCGCCAGGATGAGGGGGCTGAACTGGGGCTGCTTGAGGATTTCCCTCAGCCGCTTGCCCCGGGCCAGCTGGGCCTGGGTAGCGGCATCGAGGTCAGAGGCGAACTGGGAGAACGCGGCCAGTTCATCGAACTGGGCCAACTCCAGCTTGAGGGTGCCGGCGATCTTCTTGATCGCCTTGGTCTGGGCAGCGCCACCGACCCGGCTCACGGAGATGCCGACGTTGATGGCGGGGCGGAGGCCGGAGTTGAACAGGTCGGAACTCAGGAACACCTGACCGTCGGTGATCGAGATCACGTTGGTGGGAATGTAGGCCGACACGTCACCGGCCTGGGTCTCGATGATCGGCAGGGCCGTCATCGAACCCTTGCCCATGGCATCGGAAAGCTTGGCGGCGCGTTCCAGCAGCCGGCTGTGGCAGTAGAAGACGTCCCCGGGATAGGCCTCACGACCGGGAGGACGACGCAGCAGCAGGGACATCTGGCGGTAGGCCTGGGCCTGCTTGGTGAGATCGTCGTAAATCACCAGGGTGGCCTTGCCCTTGTACATGAACGATTCGGCCAAAGCGGCACCGGTGTAGGGAGCCAGGTATTGCAGCGCAGCCGACTCGGAGGCACTCGCCGCCACGACAATGGTGTAGTCGAGGGCGCCCTTCTCGCGCAGCACCTCCACCACATTGGCGACGGAGGCGGCCTTCTGGCCGACCGCGACGTAGACGCAGACGACATCTTCACCCTTCTGGTTGATGATGGTGTCGATTCCGATCGCCGTCTTGCCCGTCTGGCGGTCGCCGATGATGAGCTCGCGCTGACCGCGGCCGATCGGGATCATGGCGTCGATGGCGGTGATGCCGGTCTGCATGGGTTCATGCACCGACTTGCGCTGGATGATCCCGGGAGCCATCGACTCGATCAGTCGGGTCTCGGTGGTGGCGATGTCGCCCTTGCCATCAATGGGCTGCCCCAGCGAGTTGACAACCCTGCCCAGCATGGCGTCACCGACGGGGACTGCGGCGATCTTGCCGGTGGCCTTGACGGTGCTGCCCTCCTGAATGCCACGGCCCTCGCCCATCAGCACCACGCCGACGTTGTCGTCCTCGAGGTTGAGTGCGATGCCCTCGGTACCGTCCTCAAACTGGACGAGTTCCCCGGCCATGACCTGCTGGAGGCCATAGACGCGGGCAATGCCATCACCGATCTGCAGCACGGTGCCGACGTTGCTGACGGCGACCGACTTGTCGTAGTCCTCAATCTGCTTCTTGAGGATGGCGCTGATCTCGTCGGGACGGATGGAAACCATGGGAGGAAATCCCCGCAGGGGGAGATGAGGGTACTGGGGGCGTGATGGGAGGGGAAGAAGACGGCCGCCGAAACGGCGCCGCTACGGCCTAGCCGACCTTGGCCAGAGCAAGACCGAGGCGACGCACCTGGCCGGAGAGGCTGGCGTCGATCACCTGGGATCCCACACTGACGATGAAGCCGCCGATCAGGGCGGGATCGACCTGAAGGTCGATTTCCACGGCGTCGGTTCCGGCCAGGTCCTTGACCTTGGCGGTGAGTTCCTGCTGCTGCTGATCACTGAGCGGGGTTGCCGACGTCACCGTGGCCAGGGCGATGTTGCGGAGCTCCCTGTAGAGCTCGAGAAATCGCACCAGCACGGAGTCGAGAACCGCGATCCGCTGGCGATCGGCCAGAAGCTTGAGCAGGTTCTGAAGGGAGGGCGTGATCTGCTCGCCGAACAGGCCACCAAGAGCAGCCTTCTTGGCCTCCGGTTCCAGAACCGGGGAGGCCATGGCAGCACGGAGTTCGGGACTTGCGCTCCAGATCGCCAGAATTTCCTTGGCCTGCTGGGCCACGGTGTCCGTTTCCTTGCGGGCGTCCGCGACCTGGAGCAAGGCCTCGGCGTAGGGGGTGGCGATGGTGTTGAGGAGTGGCATCAGGCGTTCCCCAGATTGTTGATGGAATGGTCGATCAGGCGAGCCTGGGAGGCAGGGTCCAGCTTGCCTGGAAGGGTGACCAGAGCCTTTTCGACGGCCTGGCGCGCCGCCTCGCGACGAAGGGCTTCGGTGACACGGGCAGCCTCGGCACTCAGATCCGCCATGGCGCCCTGCTTGAGGCGAGCCATCTCCTCAATGGTGCGCAGCTCACTCTCGGCACGGATCGCATCAGCTCTGGCCTTGCCATCAGCTCGGATTTGCTCCGCCTTCTGCCGGGCGGCTGCCAGATCCTGCTGGGCCTGGGCCAGTGCGGTAGTGGCCTGGGCGAGGCGCTGTTCGGAATCCTGCAGATCGGCGAGGATGGCGGCCCGACGGCGCTCGAGAATGCCCCCGAGGAAACCTGGAAGGAACTTCCAGAGGGCGGCGATCACGATCGCCAGATTGATGATGTTGGTCTCGAACGGATTGAGGTTCAGACCGAAACCGCCGTGGCTGGCGAGTAGAGATGTCATGGCAGTCATCGCGCTGGAGCCAGAAGACGGGTGACGATCAGGTCGGCGAGGCCCTCGGCGTCGGTCTCGAGCTGGGCCATGGCCTTCTCGCGCTCGGCATCGATTTCACGCCGGGCGTTTTCACGCTGCGTATTGGCATCGGCGGTGGCGGCGGCCAGGGCCTCGCGGTAGAGGCGATCCATGTCCTGATCGGCCTCCACGATCAGCTTCTGGGCCTGCTGCCTGGCATCTTTAAGCTGCTCCCGGAGGTCGGCCTCCAGGCGTGCTACCTGGGCCAGCTTCTCCTTCGCTTCGGCGCGACTGGTGGTGATGTAACCCTCGCGCTCCTCCACGGCCCGACCCACGGGACGGAAGAACAGCGAGTTGAGGATGAAGGTGAGGAGTACCACCTGCACTGCCATCAGGGGCAGCGTGGCGTCGAGGTCGAAGAGACCCCCCTCAGGTGCACCTGCTTCGGCGAGCAGAAGCCAGCTGGTCATGGGGATGGAAGCGCTGGATGGATCAGGATGGAGCTGTTGGCCGAGGTCCGGGAGGGCGAGGGCTCAACGGCCCTCACCTTCCGTCCACTCAGGAGTCGCTCAACCAGCGAAGGGGTTGGCGAAGAGCAGCACCAGGGCGACCACCAGGCCGTAGATGGTGAGAGCCTCCATGAAGGCCAGGGAAAGCAGCAGGGTGCCCCGGATCTTGCCTTCGGCTTCGGGCTGACGCGCAATGCCTTCAACGGCGCCGCCGGCAGCGGTGCCCTGACCGATACCAGGGCCGATGGCGCCCAGGCCGACAGCCAGACCAGCGGCCACGACAGAAGCAGCGGAGGTGATGGAATCCATGGTGGAAGAGAGGATGGAGTGCGCTGCGGGAGCGCTGAGTGGACGGGGGTGAAATCCCCATGGCGCCTGGGACGTTGCCGTGGTTCGGAAACGGGCCCGGCTTGCGGCCGGACCTGCGCGCCAAGAGTTTGCCAGACCGCCTGACAGGTCAGCAGCCGACGAGGCCTAGTGGTGCTCCTCGTGGACAGCCTCTCCGATGTAGTAGGCGGCGAGGGTGGCAAAGATCAGGGCCTGGATGGCACTGGTGAAGAGGCCCAGGAACATGGCCGGAAGGGGAACCACCAGGGGAACCAGGAACGCCAGCACGGCGACCACGAGTTCATCGGCCAGGATGTTGCCAAAAAGACGGAAGGAGAGGGAGAGAGGTTTCGTGAAGTCTTCAACGATCTTGAAGGGGAGCATGATCGGTGTCGGCTCCACGTAATACTCGAAATAGCGCAACCCTTTCCTGCTGAGGCCTGCGTAGAAGTAGGCCAGGGAGACCAGGAGTGCCAGGGCAATCGTGGTGTTGATGTCAGCCGTGGGAGCCCCGAGTTCTCCGCTCGGGAGATGAATGAGCTTCCAGGGCACCAGGGCACCACCCCAGTTGCTCACAAAGATGAACAGGAAAAGGGTGCCGATGAATGGCATCCAGTCGCGGTAGGCCTTCTCGCCGATCTGCTCCCGGGAGAGGTCACGGATGTAGTCCCAGAGAAACTCGAGCAGATTCTGGGTGCCCCGCGGATCCCGTTCGAGCTTGCGGGTGCCGACAACCACCAGAGCCAGCAGAGCGCCGATCACGACCCAGGAGCTCAGGAACACCTGGCCGTGAATCTTGAGGTTGCCGAGCTGCCAGTAGAGGTGTTGACCAACCTCCAGTTCGGCGAAGGGAAGCGTGAGGGGCAGCGGAGCCATCAGGTTGAACGGGAGGACAGGGAATTCAGGCGTCAAGAACGGCCTGCAGGATCACGGCAGGCTTGTAGAGCAGGAACCCGAGCAAGGCGGGCAGAAGCTCAAGCTGGGGCAGACGGGACGCGGCCAGCACCAACAGGATGGGAACGAGCAGTTGGGATTTCCCCACGCTCCGACGATCGCCACCCAGACGCATGACACTGCGGCTCAGCAGACGCAGATAGAGCAGGCCTGCGCAGGCTCCCACCAGAACGCCGAAAGCGGCATGGAGGCCACCCAACAGGGCCGTGGACGGTATGGCGGCAGCGGCGAGGAGCAGCGTGAAAAGCTGCAGGCGCTGCTGGAGCCTGAAGTAATCGTCCATGCCGTCACCGGCCTGAACAGCTGAGTCAGGGGTGGGTGCAGAACCGCTCGTCACCTGCGCCAGGCCCGCCAGGGGGACAGCAGGATCGGCAACGGCTGGTGGTGACACCGCCGGCTGATCCACTGGGCAGGGTGGTGAAACGGTCAATCGCGCCAACCCCTCGAATTGCGCGCGGAATCTATCACGCAGCCTCAGATCCCAGTGGCAGCAAGACCCTGGCCGCCAGCAGCTCCCGCGCTGCCGCCAGTCGGCGCGGGGCGGACCAGTCGAGGGGCAGGGCACCGAGGGCGGTCCCTGGCGGAGCCGCCTCCAGCCCCTGCATCAGGGTCAGGGCGTCGGGACTGATCGTGAGCGGCATCAGGTCCTGGCCCAGCAGGCTGGTGGAGGGCCAGCCCCACAGGCATCGGTTGCGGGTGCCGGCGGCCGCCAGAAGCGAAGCATCGTCGCGCCAGTCCTGCCGGTGCAGCGCGCCGCTCGAGAGAAAGAACTCGAAATGGCTGATGTCCGGATCGAGGTCTTCGACCAGGGCCCAGCGCTGCCGTTCCGGAAGGGCGAGGGCCCGCTCCAGCAACGCGCCGCCGAGCAGGCGGGCAGGGTCCCAGACCTCCGGATTGGAAAAACCGGCAAAGCTGAGATCAGCCCGGGCCACGAAGGCCATCAGGCGTTCCAGGTCGTAGCTGGTCTCCTGAGGATGCAGGTACATGTCGGCAAAGTTGGGGTCCGCTGCCGTATCGAGAGCCCAGCGCTGCTCATGGTGCCGGCGCAGCCTGTTGGTCTCGGGCAGATCGCGGAACAGCTGACGCCCGAGCCGCAGGCCCTCGTCGCCGGCACCCACCGCCAGCCGCGCCAGGCTGCGCTGAACACGGTGAATTTCCCAGCGCCCCCCATCGGCATAGAGAAAGAGATGCAGGAGGCCCCCCGGACGCAGCAGTGCCGCCAGGGCTTGCAGGCCGGCCGCGGGCTCGCGCAGATGGTGCAGCACGCCGACGGAATTGATGTAGTCGAAGGGCCCCTCCCCCGCCAGGTCCAGCAGGCTGCGCTGTTCGATCCGCAGCTCGGCCACCTGGTCCGCCGCACCGGAACGGAGGGTGCGTTCGCGCGCGACCGCGAGGGCTCCCGCACTGATGTCGACCGCCAGCACCGACGAGCCTGGATTCAGGTGGCAGAGGTAATCGGTGCTGACACCGGTGCCGCAACCGGCATCGAGAATCCGCCAGGGACGGCCACCCGGCGGCGACGGGGGCAGGGCCCCTGTGGTGAAGGCCCAGACACTGTCGAGACACCAACGCCAGTTGTATCCGGGCGGTGGCCCATCCTGAAGGGGGTCGGCGGGGTAGGGGAAGCGGTCATAGAAGGCACTCACCACCGGGGTGGCGGCATCGCTGGCAGGCACGGCGGCAGGGCGACTCTCGGCCGAGCATTTCATGGCGGGGCAGGAACGCTGCAAACATTTGTTCATGCCACCCCGGTGGCCCTCGGGGCGAGCCGTAAGTTGGCCCAGCCCGGTTCGCTCTCGTCAATGACCGTGACCGCCAGCAGCGGCAGCACCAGGGTTGCTCCCCAGCGCTACGACACCCTGCCGCTGTCCAGCGTCCGTCAGGCGGAGCAGGAGGATCGTTTCCCCGACGGGAGCGAACTCAGCAACCTGATCAACTTTTTTCAGAGTGGCCAGCGTCGCGTGGAGGCGGCACGGCGCATCTCGGACAATGCGGAATTCATTGTGGCCAAAGCGGCCAACCGGATCTTCTCCGGGGGCACGCCGCTGTCCTATCTGGACGCCCCGCTGAGCCCGCCGCCCAGCGACGATGCGACTCCCCTGGCAGCTGATCAGGCTGCCTTCCGGCGTTCCGTCGAGACCTACGCAGGGGCGACATCCACGCGAGGGAACGTCCTGACCCGCCTGCTGGAGGGTGCGGGGGGTGACGCCGACGTTCGGGTGGTGCTCCCGACGGGCTTCGCCCCGATCTCCGTCGGGGTGTACGGCACGGCCCGGATGAAGAAGTCGATCCGGGATCTGGCCTGGTTCCTGCGCTACGTCGGCTACGCGCTGGTGGCGGGTGACCCCAGCATCCTCGCCGTCAACACCCGCGGACTGCGGGATGTGCTGGAGAAGGCCTGTTCCCTGGCGGCCACCAACGTGGCACTTCAGGAGATGCGCGCTGCAGCGGCAGGGCTCTTCAAGGGGGAGAGCGAAACCCGTCAGCTGGTGATCCAGTACTTCAACGTGCTGATTGCCGAGCTCGCCGTCCCCACCCCCTCGGCCCGTCAGCGGCTGGGCAGCCCGGTGAACCAGGGTCTCCAGTTGCCGGCCACCTATGCGCTGGCCGCCCGGGGCAAGGCGCTGCGCTTCGTGATGAAGCCGGCCATGAGCGGCGCCCAGAAGGCTCAGGTGGTGCGGGCCGCCTACCGGCAAGTGTTCGAACGCGACATCGTCAAGGGTTACAGCCAGGAGGTCTGCCCAGTCGAAGCCACCCAGGTGCGGCAGGGGCAGATCTCGATGCGCGAGTTCATTCGCGCCCTTGGTCGCAGCAAGGAGTACCAGAAGCAGTTCTACGGCCGCTTCTCCAACAGTCGCGCCGTGGAGCTGGCCTTCCGCCACTTCCTGGGCCGAGGCATCAGTTCCCGCGAGGAATTCACGTTCTATTTCGACATCGTCAGTGACCAGGGACTGCCAGGTCTGGTCGACTGTCTGGTGAACTCCATGGAGTACGCCCGCAACTTCGGAGAGGAAACCGTTCCCTACCTGCGCGATCTCGGCGAGGAGGCCCAGGAGAGCGCGGGTTGGGGCTCGAACCGCAAACTGTTCCGCTTCAGTGCCCCCTTCGAGGGAGCACCGCAGTACGTCACCCTGTATGCGGCCTACCGCCAACCCCTGCCCGATCAGCACCCCTACGGAGGCTCCAACGATCCTCTCGGGCTGACCTACGGGGCCATCTTCCCATCGGCCACGGCGAAGGTCTCCACCCGTCCCGCTCCCTTCAGTTACGACACCCGCAGGATTCTGATCGGCAACGGGATGACCCAGCCCGGCCAGATGGACAGCGCGCAGTTCCGCAAGGCGTCGCCAAGGCGCGTCGGACCCAAGGTGGTCAGGCTTCAACAGATCGCCACCGGTGGCAGCTCAATCCCCCGGCGGGGAGGCCAACCCAGCATCCGCGGAACGGAATCCAGCACCCAGGCCGTCATCAATGCCGTGTACGTCCAGATCCTGGGCAACACCGGCTATGCGGGAGAACGCAACAAGGTCGAGGAGATCAAGCTGGAGAACGGCGACATCAGCCTGCGCGAATTCATCCGCCAGGTGGCCCGCTCCGAGGCCTTCCGACGGCGCTACTGGAGTGGTCTCTACATCACCAAGGCCATCGAGGTGATGCATCGCAGGATCCTGGGCCGGCCAACCTTCGGTCGCTGGGAGATTGACGCCTATTTCGACACCGCTGCACGTCAGGGGTTCTACGGCGTGGTCGATGCCCTCATCAACAGCCGTGAGTACAACGAGAGCTTCGGTGAGGACACCGTCCCCTATGAACGCTTCATCACGCCCGCCGACCGCACCGCCCGCAAGGTTCCCGCACTCAACCGTCCCTTCAACGCGGCGGCCTACCCGGACCTGAACCGCGTCAAGCGCCCCGAGGTGATGCCACCCCAGAGTCTGCGCACGGTTGGGGACATCACCCCCCGGAACCTTCCCGACCGTCCAACGGTGGTACGCGGCGGCTGGAGCGCCAAGATCGCCGGTGGAGAGACCCTCGCGGCTCCAGCGACCACCCTCGAGAATCCGAGCATTCGACGCAGCCCTGAGCCGACCCGGCGTTGGCGACCAGCCGGGGTGAGCCCCTTCTGGAGCACCCCTGGGGGCACTGGATTTGCGGCTTCTCGGCCTTCTCCCACCGCGCCGGTCATCGGCGTCTGGTCGAAAGCCGTCAGCACCAACCTGGCAACGGTGACAGCCACCGAGCCCGGTGCTGCCATGGCCAAAGCCCTGCGGCCCGGCCAACCCCAGGGATTTGCCCGCCGCCAGAGCATCGGCCGAGCGGTGCGGGTCGGACGCACCGCCAATGAAGCTCAGGTTCAGGAAGCCATCGAAGCGGCCTACAAGCAATTGCTCAACCGCGTGCCCTTTGCGGCCGAACGGCTTGGCGATACCGAGTCCCAGTTCCGCAACACCCAGTTGAATGCGGCTGAATTCGTGGCTCAGCTTGCTGGAAGTGAGCTGTTCCAGCAGCGGCTCAACCGCATGGCGCCGCTTCGGGCCGCTTCGGCGGCCTACCTCGCCCTGCTTGGACGGGCTGCCCAACCCCAGGAGGTGAGCCAGTTCCTGAGCACCCGGTCGTCCCAGGGCCAGCAAGCAGCCATTCGTCAGCTTCTGGACAGCATGGAATACGCCGAGGCCTTCGGCCAGGACACCATTCCTTACCTCCGCGGACTGGCGACAGCCAAGGGAATCCCCCTGGTCACCGTGAACCGCACCGCTTCCCTGTACAGCGGCAATGCCGGCCTCACCCCATCTCCCCGTTCCGCCATCTGAATCCCAGCAACGGGCCGACCACCGGCCCGAAGCTCCCACCAAGGCCAATGCCCGCGCCGCCAGCCCGTTGGATGACGGGCCCCGACTTCGACACAGAAACTCCAACAAGCGCTGAAGCCCAGACGTTGAATTCGAAGATCTTCACAGGTATTGAATTCAATGAATTCCTGATCCTCTGACGACCTTCTTCATCTCTTGGCCGGGAGCCGGTCAAGTTCATCACTCCTCAGCGCCCTGTGGCCTACCGCCAGGGCGCTTTTCTTTTGCGGAATGAGAGAAACACTTTTCCAGGGGAAATCCCATGCAAGGGCAAACGGAGATTGAGCAATCACCCCTCGGCGGCAGTGAACAATTGCGACCTGGGGTCATTGTCTGCAACATCCGCCAAAACCCTTGCGCCCCAAGGGGTCTCCGGAAGCATCAAGCCGTGAAGAACTGTTACCGCAGGCCAGGGCGCCGCAGGGGCTTGGCGCAGAATGATTCGGCGATCGGCGCGAGTCGATCACTCCCTTACCCACCGGATACCGGTCTCCGTCAAGGCGGCCGCTTGTTTCGAGGCAGAACTGCATGAGCATCGTCTCCAACTCGATCATCAACGCGGACGCCGAAGCCCGCTATCTCAGCCCTGGCGAACTCGACCAGATCAAATCTTTCGTGGCCGCCGGCCAGCGCCGTGTGCGCGTGGCCCAGGTGCTCAGCGAGAGCCGCGAGCGCATCGTCAAGACCGCCGGCGGCGCGCTGTTCCAGAGGCGCCCTGACGTCATTTCCCCTGGCGGCAACGCCTATGGCGAGGAGATGACAGCCTCCTGCCTTCGGGACATGGATTACTACCTCCGCCTGGTCACCTATGGCGTGGTCGCCGGTGATGTCACCCCCATCGAGGAGATCGGAATCATCGGGGCCAAGGAAATGTATCGCTCCCTTGGTACACCGCTGGATGCGATGGCTGAAGCCATTCGCGAGATGAAGAATGTGGCCACGGGCATGCTCACGGGTGCCGATGCCGAAGAGGCAGGCTTCTACTTCGACTACGTCATTGGCGCCCTCTCCTGAGGCTGCACCACCCATTCCTTCCAACGCCCTTCAGCAGGATTCATGCAAGACGCCATCACCAACGTCATCAACCAGGCCGACGTGCAGGGTCTGTACCTGGACGGTTCCGCCATGGGCCGTCTGGAGCAGTACTTCGCCAGCGGTGAGCTGCGCGTCCGTGCCGCTGCCACCATCAGCGCTAATGCATCCGCCATCATCAAGGAGGCGGTCGCCAAGTCGCTGCTCTACTCGGACATCACCCGTCCCGGCGGCAACATGTACACCTGCCGTCGCTATGCGGCTTGCATTCGGGATCTCGACTACTACCTGCGCTACGCCACCTACGCCATGCTGGCGGGTGACACCTCCATCCTCGATGAGCGTGTGCTGAACGGGCTCAAGGAGACCTACAACTCCCTGGGTGTGCCGATCGGTGCCACCGTGCAATCGATTCAGGCCATGAAGGAGGTCACCGCTTCCTTGGTCGGCCCTGATGCCGGCCGAGAGATGGCTGTTTATTTCGACTATATCTGCTCGGGTCTGGGCAACTGATCCAGAGCTTCTGGAAACCCCTGCGGATTTCTTCCATGCGCCTGTTCAAAATCACAGCCTGCATTCCATGTCCTGAGAAGTCCCGAACCCAGCGGGAACTCCAGAACACCTACTTCACCAAGTGGGTGCCCTATGAGAGCTGGTTCGCTGAGCAGCAGCGAATCATGAAGCAGGGGGGGAAGATCCTCAAAGTGGAATTGGCCACGGGAAGGCGTCAGGTCAACGTCGGCAACTGAAGCCCTCTGCTTCCTTTTAGGACCCCGTCTTCACGTTCCACCGCCCGGCTTCATGCCGGGCTTTTTTCGTGCCGCCGCGCCTCAGCGTTCCCGCAGGTCCCCCTCAGCCTGCCAAGCCCGAACGCCGGCACCGGGCGACTTCGCCCGATGCCCTCCATACAGACTCGACAAGCAGGGGGCCGGCACGGCTCAATGGGGGGTCGATCAACGTCTTCCTCACCAGTCGGTCCCCCCTCCCTTGAGCCGCACCGTCGCCCTGCAGGGCCGTCCCAACGCCAGGCCCCATCCGTCGCCCGCTCGATTCCCGGCCCTGCTGCCCTGGCCCTGGAGCCAGTGGCCCGCAGAAGCCCGGCTGCTCCTGGTACTGGTGGCCATCTGGAGCGTGGTGGGGCTGCTGGTGCTGACCTCTGCCAGCTGGTGGGTGGCCGAACGCGAAATGGGGGATGGCGCGTTCTATCTCAAGCGGCAGCTGATCTGGATGGCAGCCAGCTGGGGACTGCTGGTCACAGCCATGCGCACCAGCATCCGCCGGTGGCTGCACCTGGCCCCGCTCGCCCTGATGGCGGGCACCCTGATGGTGGCCGCCACCCTGATCATCGGCAGCACGGTCAATGGGGCCAGCCGTTGGCTCGTGCTCGGGCCGATTCAGCTGCAGCCATCCGAGTTGGTCAAGCCCTTCGTGGTGCTTCAGGGCGCGGCCCTCTTCGCCCACTGGCGCCGCATCGGCATGGATCAGAAACTGCTCTGGCTGGGGATCTTCGGAGCCCTGATCCTGCTGATCCTCAAGCAGCCCAACCTGAGCACGGCCGCCCTGACGGGGCTGCTCCTCTGGCTGATGGCCATGGCCGGGGGAGTGGCGATGCCCCTGCTGCTCGGCGCCGCCGGAGCCGGGAGCCTGCTCGGGGGGGCCAGCATCATGATCAACGAGTACCAGCGGCTTCGGGTGATCTCGTTCCTCGATCCCTGGAGGGATGCCCAGGGGGACGGGTATCAGCTCGTCCAGAGCCTGATGGCCATCGGGTCGGGAGGTCTGCTGGGTGAAGGCTTCGGGCTCTCCACCCAGAAACTCCAGTACCTGCCGATCCAGACCACCGACTTCATCTTCGCGGTCTACGCCGAGGAGTTCGGATATGTGGGCTCCGTCGTTCTGCTGCTGTTCCTGCTGCTGTTTGGCTTCGTGGGACTGCGGGTCGCGCTGGGCTGTCGCAGCAACCAGCAGCGGCTGGTGGCGATCGGATCCACCACGCTGCTGGTCGGACAATCGATCCTGAACATTGCCGTGGCGAGTGGGGCCATGCCCACCACAGGCCTGCCCCTGCCGATGATCAGTTACGGCGGCAACTCCCTGATGGCCAGCCTGCTTGTCTGTGGCCTGCTGATTCGCTGCTCGCTCGAGTCCAGTGGTCTCACCCCCCAGCCACGGCGCCGCCGTCCTCTGCCGGCCCGATAGGCTGGTCGCATGATCAGCATCGGGGCCGAGCTGGCCGGGTTGGCCCGCAGCAGTGAAAGCCTGCTGCAGCAGTCCCTGGCCCATCCCACACCCACCACGGTTCTTGTGGTGTTCACCGGGGGCCTGCTGACCAGTCTTGGACCCTGCTCCCTCTCCCTCCTGCCCGTCACCATGGCCTACCTGGCCGGGTTCGGGGGGAAGAGCACCGTTGCCACCCCTTGGTTGCGCAGCCTGAGTTTCACGGCAGGCATCGTGTCCGCCCTGGTGCTGCTGGGACTGCTCAGCGGATTGCTGGGACGCATCTACGGCCAGGTCCCCGGGCTGGTACCGACGGTCGTGGCCGTGCTCGCGCTGGTCATGGGCTTCAACCTGCTGGGCATCCTGCCCCTCGCCCTGCCCAGCGGCCCCGACCCCGAACGCTGGCGCCGCCGGGTTCCCGCCCCCCTCGGCCCGCTGGCGGCCGGGCTGGCCTTTGGCCTGGCCGCCACACCCTGCACCACGCCGGTGCTGGCGGTCCTGCTGGGCTGGATGGCCCAGACCGGCGAGCCCTGGGTCGGCATGCTTCTGCTCACATGCTTCGGGGCTGGCCAGGTGGTTCCCCTGATACTGGCGGGCACGGCGGCCGCCAGCCTGCCCCGACTGCTGAGCCTGAGGCGCATCGGTCAGTGGGTGCCACCGCTCAGCGGTGCTGTGCTCATCACCACCGGCGTGCTCACCCTGGTGGCCAATTGGTCGTGAGGTCGCGGTGGCCCAGGAAGGAGCCATGACCGTGCTGAACCGGCTGGCGGGCTGGATCTCCGATCTGCGCCTGGCCATCGCCCTGCTGCTGGTGATCGCCGTCGCCAGCGGCGTCGGCACGGTCATTCCCCAGAAGGAGCCCGAAGGCCTCTACCACCAGCTCTACGACGCTGAACCCTGGCTTGGGCTGCTCCAGGGGGACGGGATTCTGGCGCTGCAGCTGGATCACATCTATTCCAGTGACTGGTTCCTGGCGCTGCTCGCCTGGCTGGCCCTCTCCCTGCTGCTCTGCAGCTGGCGACGCCAGTGGCCGGCCCTGCGCGCCGCCCTGAACTGGATCGATTACCGATCTCCGCGCCAGCTGAGCAAGCTGAGCGTCGCCGAGACCCGCCTCTGCGGTGAAACTGCCGAGGGTCTGGATCTGGACCGGCTGGCGCGCATCCTGCAATCCGAGGGATGGCAGGTCCAGTGCCGGCCCTCCCGGCTGGCGGCCCGCAAAGGTGTGCTGGGGCGGGTGGGGCCCCTGCTGGTGCATGCCGGCCTGGTGGTGCTGATGCTGGGGGCCGCCTGGGGGGTCCTGGGGGGCCACCGGGCGGAACAGTTCCTGGCGCCGGGCCGATCCCTGGAGCTGCTCGACAGCCGTGGACAGCACCAGCTGACCCTGGCGCTGGAGGCCTTCACGGTGGAGCGCGACCCGGCCGGACGTCCCGAACAGTTCACCTCTGCGCTGAGGCTGCTGGAGGGGGGGCCCAGCAGCGAGACGCTGCTGAAGCAGGCCAGCATCAGCGTCAACCACCCCCTGCGTTTTCGG
The DNA here is from genome assembly GCF_046613545.2 of Aphanothece microscopica RSMan92. Taxonomy (NCBI): domain Bacteria; kingdom Bacillati; phylum Cyanobacteriota; class Cyanophyceae; order Chroococcales; family Aphanothecaceae; genus Aphanothece; species Aphanothece microscopica. Next base: position 32,237 of record NZ_JBKKKY020000006.1, read on the forward strand.
GGCGTCACCTTCTATCAGGCCGACTGGGGGCTCGCTGCGATCACGGTTCAGCTGGGTGGCAGTCCGCTGCTGCAGCTGCCGCTCCAGAGCTTCCCCCAGCTGGGTGACCAGGTCTGGGGGCTGGTCCTCCCCACCCGGCCCGACGGCAGCGACCCGGTGCTGCTCAGCCTCAGCAGTGAGCAGGGCCCGGTGGACGTCTACGACGCCAAGGGAGCGAACCTCGGACAGATCGTGGTGGGTGGAGATCCTCTGGACATCCGCGGGCTGCCGGTCCGGGTCGCGAGCGTGCTCCCAGCCAGCGGCATTCTGCTGAAGCGCGATCCCGGTGTGCCCCTGGTGTACGGCGGATTCGCCGTCGCCCTGCTCGGCGGTGGACTCAGCCTGCTGGCCACGCGCCAGCTCTGGGCGATCACCGAAGGGGGACGACTCCACGTCGGTGGGTTGTGCAACCGCAACCTGACAGCCTTTGCCACCGAGCTGCCCAGACTGCTCGACGCGGCGCTCCAGTCAGGGGAGCAGGAGCCAGAGCCTCAACAGGGCTGACGGGTCCCATGGGTGGCGCGGATCACGGTGTGGACATTGCCGCGTGGGTTGAAATCGGCCTCCAGCTCCATCCAGACGGGATCACAGGCCGCCACGAAGTCATCCAGGATGCGGTTGGTCACCTCCTCATGGGAAACCGCGCGATCCCGGTAGCTGTTCACATAGAGCTTGATCGCCTTGAGCTCCATCACCCGTGGCCCTGGCTGGTAGAGCAACCGGAGCGTGGCGAAGTCGGGATAGCCGGAGAAGGGGCAGCAGCAGGTGAATTCCGGCAGGGTGATCGCCACTTCGTAGGTGCGCCCAGGCCGGGGGTTGTCGAAACAGATCAGGCGGGCTTCGGCAATGGCCCGCTCGCCATAGTGAGGTGTGCGGGTCTGCTCGGCAGTTTCCGCACGGCTGACGACCGCAGGGTCGGCGACGGTAGGTTCGGCCACGGAAATGTCAGCAGCCCCCGACGCGGCAGTCGCGCTCATGGGTGAGGTGATTCAAAGGGTGATCCTATGCAGACTGGGAGGCGTAACAACGGATACGACGGTGCCCGCTCAGCTCAGGCCTAATGGCCTTGTCCCTTCCTCCGGCAGGGATTTCCTGAGAGAATCCCCATCCAGCCCCCAGCTGCTTCCATGAAAAAAGTCGAGGCCATCATTCGTCCCTTCAAGCTTGAGGACGTCAAGATCGCCCTGGTGAATGCGGGTATCGTGGGCATGACCGTGAGCGAGGTGCGCGGTTTCGGCCGCCAGAAGGGCCAGGTGGAGCGCTACCGCGGCTCCGAGTTCACCGTGGAGTTCCTCCAGAAGCTGAAGCTCGAGATCGTTGTGGACGACGACAAAGTGGACACCGTGGTGACCGCCATCCAGGAGGCCGCCCGCACCGGCGAGATCGGCGACGGCAAGATCTTCGTCAGCACCATCGACGCCGTGATCCGCATCCGCACCGGCGATCGCGACAGCGGTGCGATCTGAACCCTCCTGACCCAGGTCCTTGCTGCCGCACCGTTTCAGCGACGCGGTTCAGCGACCCGTCTGAGCGACGCGGCATTGGACTGGCTCAACGGACCTCAGAGGGCTGTGACGCCTGCTCAGCTGGTGGCCAGGGTTCTGGTCACCAGCTTTTTGATGGCGTCCCGACGCTGGCCAGGGTCATCAGGCATCCCGTGCTCTCCCTCGCCTGTCGCACCGGCATGCAGCCAGAGCAGGTATTCGTGGTTCCCGGCAGGGCCGGTGATGGGGGAAGCCAGCAGCCCTGCTGGCGTGAGGCCCAGTCGCTCGGCCGCCGCCACCACACCCTCGATGGCATCGACGTGCGCCTGGGCATCTCGAACCACCCCCCCCTTGCCCACCCGCTCCCTGCCCACTTCGAACTGGGGCTTGACCAGCACCACCAGGTCCAGGTGCCTGCTGGGGGCAAGGGGTTGCAGCAATCGCAGCAGAGCCGGCAAGACGAGAGCCAGGGAAATGAACGAGACATCGGCAACGGCCAGATCCGGCCAGGGATCCCCATCCCCGTACAGCCCCTCCGGCGTCAGATGGCGCAGGTTGGTGCGCTCCCGGAGAACCACCCGTGGGTCACTCCGCAGGCTCCAGGCGGTCTGGCCATACCCCACGTCAACGCCGTAGACCCTGGCAGCACCATGCTGCAGCAGGCAATCGGTGAAACCTCCGGTGGAGATGCCCCCGTCGAGGCAGACCCGATCCAGCGTGGCAAGGGCAAACGCCTCAAGGGCGGCCGCCAGCTTTTCCCCCCCACGGGAGACAAAACGGGGAGGCTGGGCCACCTCCAGCAGCTGATCAGGGCGCACATCCACGCCTGGCTTGTCCAGAACCCGATCACCACTGCGCACCCTTCCGGCGCGGATGAGCTGCTGGGCCCGCTGGCGGGTGTCCACCAGCCCCCTGGCCACCAGTTCCAGATCCAGACGTTGCTTGCGTGCCACAGGGCTTGGACCAGGCCGTCCGTTGGGGTTCCCTGATCAAACCACAGCTGAAACCGAACAGATTCAGGGCATGGTCCGCTCGGCCCCAAACCGCCGCCGATGATGGCCGCCAGCCCAGTTGCGGCCGCCATGCCAGCCCCTCCAACCTTTGGCCAGCGCCCCCCCCGCTCCGCCGGCGCAGACCTGGCCAGCGGGGTCACCGCAGCCCACAGGACGGACAACCTGGTGGAACTGCTGCAACCGGGCAGCTTCGTCAAACTGCGCAACCAGCCGGCCGATCTTCCCCCGTTTCAGCTGATTCAGTGCAAGGGAGGGCGCTGCTGGGTCCGCCAGCAGGCCTGGGGGGCCCAGGTCCACTGGGAGGTGGCCCACCGACAGCTGACCGCAGCGGCCTGAACGCACCCTCAGCCCAGCCCCAGCGCTGCCCTGCAGACCCACCCATACATCCGACCCATACATTGGGAACGTCGTTGCCGCCCACCGGCCCTTGATCGAGCGTTACACACTGCCCGAGATGGGCGCCATCTGGAGCGAAGAGGCCAAGTTCCAGAGCTGGCTGGATGTGGAGATCGCCGCCACCGAAGCCAACTGCGAGCTGGGCCAGGTGCCCCAGGAGGCCCTCGCCACCATCAAGGAGAAGGCCCACTTCGAGGTGGAGCGGATTCTCGAGATCGAGGCCGAGGTGCGTCACGACGTGATCGCCTTTCTGACCAACGTGAACGAACACGTCGGCGATGCCGGACGGTACATCCACGTGGGCATGACCAGCTCCGACGTGCTGGACACCGGTCTGGCCCTGCAGATGAAGGCCTCGGTGCAGCTGCTGCGGGGCGAACTCGACCACCTCGTTGAGGCCTTGAAAACGCTCGCCAAGGCCCACAAAGACACCGTGATGATCGGCCGCTCCCATGCCATCCACGGCGAGCCGATCACCTTTGGCTTCAAGGTGGCCGGCTGGTTGGCCGAAGCCCTCCGCAATCAGGAGCGTCTGGAAAGGCTCGAGCAGGTGGTGGCTGTGGGACAGATCAGTGGGGCCATGGGGACGTACGCCAACACCGATCCCCGGGTGGAGGCGATGGCCTGCGCCAGGCTCGGCCTGGTGCCGGACACGGCCAGTACCCAGGTGATTGCCCGCGACCGGCACGCGGAGTACATCCAGACGCTCGCCCTGGTGGGCGCCGGGCTGGAGCGCTTCGCCACGGAAATCCGGAACCTGCAGCGCACCGATGTGCTGGAGGTGGAGGAGAATTTCGCCAAGGGGCAGAAGGGCAGCTCCGCCATGCCCCACAAGCGCAATCCGATCCGCAGCGAGCGCATCAGCGGGCTGGCGAGGGTGCTGCGGAGCTATGTCGTGGCCGCCCTGGAAAATTGTGCCCTCTGGCACGAACGCGACATCAGCCACAGCTCCGTGGAGCGCATGATGCTTCCGGATTGCTCCGCCACCCTGCACTTCATGCTGCGGGAGATGGCCGAGGTCGTTCGTGGCCTGGGGGTCTACCCCGAGAACATGGTGCGCAACCTCAACATCTATGGAGGTGTGGTCTTCAGTCAGCGCGTCCTGCTGGCACTCGTCGAGGCGGGCCTCAGCCGTGAGGCGGCGTACAGCGTGGTGCAACGCAACGCCCATGCCGCCTGGAACAACGATGGGGGCAACTTCCGACACAACCTGGAAGCGGATGCCGAGGTGACCAGCCGACTGAGCGCCGAACAACTGGCGGCATGTTTCTCAACCGACCTGCATCGGGCCAATCTGGATGTGATCTGGACCCGACTCGGGCTTTGATTGCCGCACGGGCGGGTTCACACGTGGTGGTGAGCCCGCCCGAGGATCCGTTGGGCCGGGTACGAATCTGTGGGGCCCAGCGCTGTTGGCGCTGGACCAGATGGACAGATCCAAGTGACTCGGGGGAGGCATCGACCAAGCCAAGACAGGGTCGATCCTCAACCCGGTCTTGTGCCCCAACATTGTCAGGGCATCTGGTCAGATGGCCTGATCAAAGATATCTCAACGCGTCAGGATGTTGTAGAGGGATGCTGCATTCAACAGCGGTCCAAGGGGGGCAACGGCCTGGCTCAACGTATCGTTGAAGCGGGTCCAGTTGTTGCGATAGACAACCACCACGTCCCCGTTGCGCAGGGGTGGGTTGGTTTCAGATCCCAGGGGGGCTGCAGGATCAAAAGGAACCTGACGGGACATCATCGTCCCGTCAGCCTCAAGCCGGAGCAGCCTGATATTCGACTCCTTGGCTCGCTGCGGATCAAGCCCACCAGCGGCCAGAACGGCATTGGCGAGAGCACTGTTGGACTTCACCTGCTTGACACCAGGATTGACCACTTCTCCAACCACGTTCACAGAGATGGCATCGGGAGCGAAATTCGAGGAAGCCGATGCGATCAAAGCCTCGCTGGTCTGAACACCCTCAACTTTTGAGACGCTAATCATATCCCCATCATAAATTAATGGATTTACCGCGGAACCCGCACCCATCAATACCCTAAGGTAATCAAATCGATACTCCTGCGGCGGTCCACCTGGAACGTCGCTCGGTCGCACCAACACGAGCTTGGAGAGATCGCCCAAGGCTGTAATGCCCCCAGCCTGCTGGATGGCATCCACCATGGTGGGCCACCCCGATGTGTTGACGGTTGTACCGACTGATCCGGGGCCGGAGGCTCGCACCGTAGCGGTGGTCGGTTGCTGGGTGAGGGTGTAAAAACCCGGGCGCTCGACCTGACCCACCAAGGAGATACGCACCGGTCGGGGCGCGATGAGGTCGATGTAGACCAGTGGGCGACGCAGAATACTCGCGTAGAGCTTGGTGATGCGCTGGTTCGCCTCATCCAACGTCAGCCCCCACACCTTGACCGACCCGATGCGGGGCAGATTGATGGTCCCATCACTGAGAACCTCCGTCTCGGCCTCGTACCCTTCAACCTTGAAGACCGATACCCTGACGCGATCCCCTGGACCGAGGCGGTAGCGGAACCCGCTGTTGCGCGGATCGCTCGAATACCGCCGCGCCAAACTTTCGGAGGCTGGCCTCACCGCGGCGGCTGGCCGAACCGTTGCGGCTGGCCGTGGGGAGGGCATCAGCGCAGGTGAAGAGGTCGATCCGGAGGGCTCGCTGCCCTCTTCGGTCATCGGGAAGGCCTGCGGCTGACGGCTCTGCTGGGCCTGGACCGGGTGAAGCCAGCCTGTCGCCAGGCCCTGACTCAGGATCAGGGCGCAAGCTCCGATCCTCAGCGTTGGGCCTCCTGGAGCCGATCGACGGAACGGGAGCTTGCGGGTCATGGGCAACAGAGACGGAACGAGGGCCCGAGAGGTCCTGCAGGAACAGGCCTCAAAGTGGCGCTCACTGTAAGGGGAGCCCATGGGCAAAGCCAGGTGGCAGTCCATGAACCGGAAGCAGGGCAGGGGCTGACCCCCAGGCAGCAACAATCCAGAGAGCCAGCCGCCAGCCTGACCAACTGGCTCTCCTCAGCGGCACGTGGATGCCAGAGCGGCACGCCAAAGCCCCGCTGGAGCTTCAGATCGGGGGTGGAGGGGGCCTTCTGGAGCCCGGGATCACGGCACAGCAGGGGGGCTACACGCGCCGCCGACAGGCCAGGCCAGGAACGTGCCACCACCGGCGAAGCCACCTCCTGGCTAGCTGCATCCGGCCTGGCGGCCCTGGAAAGGCCAACGCCCTGGGACCGTGGGCGCCGGAGTTCCATACTACGATTCGTTATGAAACACTACGCCTGACAGTCAGGCCAGACTCTTTCAACCCTTTGCACTCGCTCAGACCCGACAGCCGATGATTCCCCTGAGCCGAGTACTTATCGATGACATCAAGCCATTTTTCTTTTTCTCGAACTACGGCCTTACGCTATATCTGATACCGGGCAATACGTTCGATAATTTTGCCGACGAAGTTGGCCTTTTGCGTGAGCTCACATACCGCCAGAAGCTTTCAGGATCCGGCAAAAACAAGGACCTTGATCGCAGGGATCCCTATTACGACCATTTTGTACTGGTCGACGACAACACATTTGCCCTTGCAGGCACCGCCCGCCTGCAATTTGTGCCCGACCAGAACTCCTCAGGGGAGCCTGCGTCGACTGGATTTCCGCATGGATCGACAACTTCTTACCTCGAACATGTCTACCCTGGAATTAAAAATTCTCTGATGGCTAAAGGCAGCCACCTGGAAATCGGACGGGTTGCCATTTCTCCCGCTTTTCAGCGTCAACCAGCGTCCCTGATGACCTTGTTTCGGGGTGGCCTGCAGGCCGCCATCGCGTCTGGATACACCTCGGTCTACGGGCTCGTTTCCTACAACCACTTTCAGTATCCCGGAGTTGTCAACGACTTCTTCCTGCGTTCCTTGATGCTCCCGCCCTTCCGCAGCAACGTCACGGACCTGCCTCCGGCCCGTTACCCCCGCGGCTTCCGAGGCGACGAAGAGCACGCAGACGGCCGTTGCCAGACGATCCAGCAACTGGAAACCGAGGCACAGAAGCATCATTCCGAGTTCAGACTTCCCGTACTCCTGCGCCAGTACATCAATCTGATGGGAGCCAAAACCCACGACATCTCCCTCGCAAAGGATTTCAATCAGATCACCGAAATCCTGATGACTGCGGACCTCACCCAGGTAGCTCCCAGACGCTTGCAGCACTTCGTGGGCTTCCCCCATGCCGAGGTCTACCGAAAGTTCCCCTGGTTCCGCGGACAGAACAGGCCCTTGCCGATTGGGACCAGGGCGGCCAGCGGTGATAAAGTTGAAATGGAACATCCTTCTCCCCAGTCCAGCTCGCGATAAACGGCTCCCTTGGCAGATCCAGCCCCTCTCGCTCCGAACGACGGCCTGCGGCCTGCTGAAGGCACCCCAACAGCTGCCAGCTCAATGTCCAGAGCCGACATCCTCCAAGGGCTGAGGGACATTCTGGCCAGGATTGCTGGTGCCGATCCTGATACCATCACAATCGATGCCTTGATCATCGAAGATGTGGGCGTTGACTCCCTTGGCTTCTACGAGATTTTGATCGAAGCCGATGAAACCATGGGCATCAAGATTGAAGAAAAAGATCTGCTCACCTTCAAAACCGTGGGAGACATCGTAAGCTATATCGAAGCCAGGGAACACGCCCAGCCCTAATGACCTCCTTGATGCTCTCTTTGGAAATCCCCGGCGGCAGATTCTTCCCACCCAGACTCACCGAAATACTCTCGTCATCCCTCCAGCGATTCAACGGAGAGCGGAAAGATTCAACAGAGAGCGCCTGACCACTTCCAGCAGCCTCGCCTCCCTGCCCCCGGCGCTCCGGCACGATTAGAAGGTTGCAGGCTCGGCTAAGGTCATCCACCACAACAAAGAGCCGGCAGATACCCGTGCCCCACGAGAGGATCGCCATCACGGGCATGGGTGCCGTGTCACCCCTGGGCATCGGGGTGGAGTCCTGCTGGCAGCACTATCGGGCTGGGGCCTCAGGGATCCAGCTGCTCCCGCATGCCTGGGCAGCCTCCCTGCCGTCCCGAATCGCCGGCGTGATCCCCGGTGATCCCACCGCCGACCTGGAACCCCTCCAGAGGCGACGGCTGGATCGGTGCTCCCAGCTCGCCCTGATCGCCGCTCAGGAAGCCTGGCAGCACTCTGGACTCCCAAGGGATCAAGCGGCGAGGGCTCGGCGCACCGCGGTGGTCGTGGGCTGCGGAATCGGCGGCCTGGAGACCATGGGGCAGCAGTACCGCATCCTGCTGGAGCGGGGAGCGTCCCGGGTGAATCCGCTGACGGTGCCGATGCTGATCCCCAATGCAGCCGCCGGGCAGATCAGCATTGCCATCGGTGCTCAGGCAGGGGCCCATACACCCGTCTCCGCCTGCGCCTCCTCGGCGGAAGCCCTGCTCTGGGGGCTGATGCTGCTGCGCGATGACCGCGCCGATGTGGTGATTGCCGGTGGCTCCGAAGCTCCGGTGAACGAGCTTGGGCTGGTGGGCTTCAGTGCGATGCGGGCCCTGTCCACCCGGAACGCCACGCCGGCCTTGGCCTCGAGCCCCTATGGACGCGAGCGCGATGGGTTCGTGATTGCGGAAGGTGCGGGAATTCTCATTCTGGAGCGGGAGTCCGATGCCCGGGCAAGGGACGCCGCCTGCGAGGCCTACCTCCTGGACGTGGGCAGCTCCAACGATGCCCACCACATCGTCACGCCCCAACCCACGGGCGCCCAGGCCTGTGCGGCCATGCACCAGGCCCTCGCACGCAGCGGGGTGGAGCTCGATGATCTCTGCTTCATTCAGGCCCATGCCACCGGAACGCCGGTGGGTGATCTGGCGGAGGCCCGGGCCATCGAGACGCTGCTCGGTTCGACCCACGGCCAGATCCCCGTCACCGCTCCCAAAGGGCAGTTCGGCCACATGCTGGGGGGGGCCGGCGCTGTGGAGACGATCATGGCCATCTGCTCGCTCCAGGCCGGCACGATTCCCGTGAGTGTCAATGCCGCCCCGATCGACCCGGAGATCCAGCTGAACCTGGTTCAGGGGAGTCCCCTGCAGATCACCCAGCCGTTGCACCGCCGGACGGCCCTGAAGAACGCCTTCGGCTTCGGTGGCCACAATGTGTCGGTGATGATCCAGGCCGCCTGATCAGGACGCCTGGCCATGGACCGCATCAAGCAAACCGCCGGGTTCCTGGGCGTAGTAAGCAATCACCCGGCGTGAGAATCCCTCGCGGTGGCTGTCCTCCGGGCTGAGCCGCAGATCTTCCGGCCGGCCCTGGCGGCAGTGCAGCACAGCCCTCGGCGCACAGAGCCTCTGAACCAGGAGGCGGAGGGGGTGGTAAAGGCTGTCCGCATCGATGCCCTCGAGACCGCGGTACTCGAACCACCAGGGGACCACGATGGCGTCATGACGGCGGGACAACAGAAAGGCGCTGGCCGAAGCACGCTGAAGGATGGAGGTCTTCAGGGAGCCATTCGGGGCAATCATCAACTGGCCGTGGCGTTGGAGCACCTGGGAGGAGCGCCAGAGACTGCTGCGGCGTTGGTCGGGCTGGCGATGGTCCAGCAGAACGTGGCCGGCGTTGGTGGCGGAGCGGTCGAACAGGGGAAGCAACCGGTTCAGATGGAGACCTGAAGTGGTGACAGCAGGCAGCTGGAGATAGGCCTGAATCGCGAACACATCAAAGGGACTGTTGTGGTTCCAGATGTGGATACGGCGGCGACCATCCTCAGCAGCCAGCAGGCTGTCATCGACAATCACCTCGATGCCCACAGCCCGCAATCCGAAGCGGGCGACCACGGTGAGCAGCGCTGTTGCCTGCCGGCGAAGCCTGAAGGCCAGGGCCAGCAGTTGCAGTCCGTAGGCCACATACATGACCAGGAAGCACAGGAGTCTGTAGATGACCCGGAACGGGACCTTCCAGGGCTGGCGTCCGGTATCCCCAAGGCCCCTGACCCTGCCCTGGCGGGACCGGGCCGACAGGGAGATGGGAAGGGTCTCCCGGAAAGGGAAATCTCCATCGAAATTTCCGTTGATCTGGGTCGTCGTCACCAGATAGTTGTAGAACCTGTAGAAGAGTGGGCGGCTGCTTGTCTGGGGTGAAGCCCAGAAGTCATCCAGGGACTGCTGATCGGTGAGGCCGGGCAGGTTGTAGAAGGTCTGCCCGAGCACTTTGGTTGGGGCCGCATGAAAGAGCGCCTGAAGCCCCACCGTGCTGTTCACCGTGACCAGACCGCGACAGGTGCGAATGAAGGCGCTGAGGGGGCCATCATGGAAGTAGTGCACCCGACCGGCGATCCCCTCGCGCTCGGCCAGAAAGCGAATCAGGGCCTTGTAATTGTTGTAGCCACGGTCCCGCGGGTGGTGCTTGAACGCCAGATGGTCGGAAGGATGGGCATGGGCCGCAAAGGAGACGATGACCGTCTCTATGAAATCATGCATACCACGGAATCCTGACCCCATCGTGATCTGGGAATCGCTGGAAACCTGGAGGATGGCCAGGAAATAAGAAAGGTTTTCTACAAGAACCCTCTTGAGCTGCCTTTCTTCGAGGCGATAGAGCCAATACCGGATCGAACCCCGAAGCTGGCACCAGAGGAATTCAGGCGATGGCTGAAGCTTGTGCTCACCCTCGATGATCCTGTAACGGGTGAAGGCATGCTGAATGAATGTGGGGGCTTTCCAGATTTTCCGAAAGCGCCAACCCGGATCCAATCGAGCTTGAGGAAGCCTGGAGACGGGTGGCAGGGCTTCATAGAACTCAACCGGCAGGTTGAGATTCGAGCGACAATTGACTCGATCCGGCTCCAGGGTCACATAATTGGGCCTGACGTAGCCCAATTCAAAGACAAACGCATCAACCCCCAGCTCATGGGCCACCTGAATGGCAAGGCGATGGGGATCGATGAAGTCGCCATACATGAACAGGTGGCGAATCCCCTTGGAGCGGATCACATTGCGGAGAAAGTCAGGCCACTCCTCCATGGAGCCGCTGAAGGGGATGCGGGCCCGGCGGGGAAAGCCAAACTCATGCAATGGATAGGAGATCTTGTAAACAGGAACTCCCGAATCGTTCAGATAGTGCCAGAGCCTGGAAAAGAACAGGCCGATGGGCCCCATCAGCAGCAGCACGGGGCCTTCGATCTGCACCTGCACGCTGCCCAAAGCCACCCTCACCGCCGGGGCGCGACGATCTTCGCATGGCCTGCTGGACCCCCCGTGACCGTGGGCGGCCAGGCTCTCAGGACACGGGCTCTAGGATCCGGCACCAGTGTGGAGGGTGACGGATGACGGGGGACATCCCGGTGTCATCCCAACCATCCGCCAGCCCCCCGGGCTGGGTGATCGGCCTCCCGGACCCCCTGGTGCTGGCCCACACGACCCTGCCCGCGCTGCTGGCGCCATCCCGTCTGGTGGTCGGACGAGGGGCCTGTCGCAGGGAACCCGTCGATGCCCTGCTGGTCTGGGGCCGTCGGCCCAGCGGCCGTTGGGGCCTGAGGGAAGCTCTGCAGCGCTCGCTGCCGCTCTGGCGCGTGGAGGATGCCTTTCTGCGATCGGTGGATCCCGGCCCCGGAGCGCCCCCCCTGGGGATCCTGCTGGATGACCGGGGCATCCACTACGACGCCTCCACCCCCAGCCGGCTCGATGCCCTCATCGCGGGCGGCCTGACGCCGCAGCAGACTCTCCGCGCCCAGTCCCTGAGAACCGCCTGGCGGACTCAGCGGGTCAGCAAGATCAATGCGGCCATCGAGTCCCCCACCCCCGACGCAGACTTCGTGCTGGTGGTGGATCAGGTGGCCAACGATGCCGCGATCCGACACGGCGAGGCCGACGCCCGGAGCTTTCTGGCCATGCTGGAGCAGGCTCTGATCGATTTCCCCGACCACAGGATCCTCGTCAAGACCCATCCCGATGTGGTCTCGGGGCGGCGCCGGGGCCATTTCACGGCCGAACACCTGGCCCATCCCCGGGTGGAACTCTGCACCGATGGGGGCCATCCCGCCGCCCTGCTCGAGGGGGCCAGCGCCGTGTACGTGGTCACCTCCCAGATGGGCTTCGAAGCCCTGATCTGGGGCCAAGCGGTGCACTGCTTCGGCATGCCCTTCTACGCCGGCTGGGGTCTCACCCACGACCGGCTGCCCCCACCGCGCCATGGAGCGCGGCAGCCGGGCGTCAGCCTGGACGATCTGGTCCATGCCTGTCTGGTCTCCTATGCCCGCTATCTCGATCCGGAAACGGGCCGGATCACCACCCCGGAACGCCTGATCGAGCATCTGGGCTTCCAGCGCCAGCAACGGGCCGCCGTGCCTCGGAACCTGGAAGTGTTCGGAATCGCGGGCTGGAAGCGCAATGCGGTGCGTCGCTTTCAGCGTGGCCTGGCGCCCGCCAGGCTGCGCTTCCGGCCCTTCCATGCCGCTCCTGGGCGCCAGGGCCGAAGCCGGTGTCTGGTCTGGGGGAACCGGGTGGGACGGGGGCTCCATCGGGCCAGCCCTCCCCTGATCCATGCCGAAGACGGCTTTCTGCGTTCGGTCGGTCAGGGATGGTGGCTGCGCTGGGTGCCACCGATCTCCTGGGTGATCGACCAGACCGGCATCTACTACGACTCCTCGGCCCCCTGCGACCTGGAGACCTTCCTCGCCACCCATGCCTTCTCGGCGGCCGAACGGGACCGGGCCGCCAGGCTGCGCGCCCTGATCGTGGAGGCGGGGTTGACCAAGTACAACCTGAGCTCCCCTGGCTGGCAGCGCCCCCCCCAGGTGGGGGACAGGCCCGTGCTGCTCGTCCCCGGCCAGGTGGAGGTGGATCTCTCGATCCGCTTCGGGGTTCCTCCCGAAGCCACCGTGCGCAGCAACCTGGAACTGCTCCAGGCCGTGCGGCGCGCGCACCCCGAGGCCTTCCTGATCTACAAACCCCACCCGGATGTGATCTCCCGGCGTCAGCGCCCCGGGCCGGGGGAAACCGAAGCCCATCGGCACTGCGACCTGGTGCTGCTCCAGGCACCGATGGAACAGCTGCTCGAGGCGGTGGATGGGGTGCATGTGCGCACCTCGATCACAGGGTTCGAGGCCCTGATGCGCGGTGTCCCCGTGGAAACCTGGGGCCTGCCCTTCTATGCCGGCTGGGGACTCACCCGGGACCGGCTGACGTGTGCGCGGCGGGGACGCGACCTCCTGCTGGAGGATCTGGTCTACGCCGCGCTGATCCACTACCCCATCTACCTGAGTCTGCGTTCGGGTGCCTACACCACCCCGGAGCGGGCTGTGGAGGAGCTGCGCCTCCTTCGTGCCGATCCCCGCTCCTTCCGGGCACCGCTGCAGCGCTGGCTGGATGCCCTCGGGGTTGAGCCCCCTGGCCAGCTCCGCCATGGAGTGGCCCAGTTCCTGGCCCGTCTGCAGGCCTGGAGCCCCCTGCAGCGCTGCTAGGTTCAGCGCAGTCTGGCCCCGGGGCCCTGGGGATGGAAGCGGTCATCCAGCCTCGTGAGTGCCCGATGCCCGCGATCGATCCGAGCAAGGCTCCGATTGCCCTGATCCCAGCCCGCGGGGGCTCGAAGGGCATCCCCTCCAAGAATCTGCAGCGCATCGGCGGTACCTCGCTGCTCGCGCGCACGATCCGCGCGGCCCAGGACAGCAGCCGGCTCGGCGGCGTCGTGGTGAGCACCGATGACAACACCATCGCCCACGAGGCCTGCGAAGCCGGGGCCTCGGTGGTGGAACGCCCACCGGCCCTGGCCGGGGACACGGCTTCCTCGGAGTCGGCCCTGATCCACACCCTGACCAAGCTGGCCGAGGCGACTCCTCTCCCGCCCGCCTTCGTCTTTCTCCAGTGCACCTCCCCCTTCACCACCGGCAGCCAGATCGACCGGGTGCTGGGAGAGCTGCTGGCCTCCGAAGCCAACCTGGCCTTCGCGGTCACGCCGTGGCACGGCTTTCTCTGGAACCTCGATGATCACGGCTGGGGCCGGGGGGTGAACCATGACGCCAGCCTCCCCCGCCAGCGCCGCCAGGATCTCACGCCCACCTATCTGGAGACCGGTGCGATCTACGCCCTGAGGACGGCGGCCTTCCTGGCCATGGGAAACCGCTTCGTCCCTCCCCTTCGACCCGTGGTCATCGAAGCGCCGGCTCCGGAGATCGACAGCCCCGCCGATCTCGCGCTGTGCCGTCAGCTGGCCCCCCTGCTGGATGGGCCAGGGGTCAGGGGGAGCGTGCTCGACCATCCCCCTGGAGGAGACCAGGCCGGATGAACCGTCTTCAGGGCAGAGAGATGGCGGCCATCGCCTGCTTCGACTCCTTCGGCAAGACGGCGATGGCGATGCTGTCGGTGTGCCGGAAGGAGGGTGCCGGAACAACCCTGTACCTGCTGGAAATCCAGGGCCGGCGGCTCTCCCGGCGGCAGCTGCTCGAAATCCAGCGGATCGACGGCAGGGTCACGATCATCCACCAGGAATGGCAGCAGTTGCGCGCGATCAGGCCCACCCTGCTCGGACTGGATGCTCTGATCCTGGGCCTCGACGGCCAGCGCACCCGTGAGCTCCAATTGCTGCTGCGGGCTGATGCACCCGACGGCCACTGGCCTCTGACGGTCAGCGCCTACCCGGGGATCCTCTTCCGCCATCAGATCGAGGGGATGATGGATCGCTCGGGCGCCGATCTGCTGTGTCTGAATTCTCCGGTCGATCTCGATCTTTACCAACAGGCCTGCCGGGCCCTGGGCCTGCCCTCTGACAATGCTGTCGTCACGGGCCTCCCCATCCTCTGGGACCTCCATCCCAGACGCCGCACCTCCGTGGAGCGGCCCACGATCGTCTTCTTCGAGCAGCCCTCGGTTCCAGGCAATCCACTGCAGCGTCACTACCTCTGCAACCGCCTGAACGACCTGGCCCAGCGGTGGCCCGACCACACCGTGATCTTCAAGCCCAGAACCTCCGGTGTGGAGCGCACCCTGCACCGCCGCCATGGGGAGATGGCAAGCCGGATCGAGAAATTGATGCGGAAATCTCCGAATCTTCAGATCAACTACAAACCCAGCCTTGCACTGCTGCGCCATTGCGGCTGTGCCATCACGGTCTCATCCACCGCCGCCATGGAATCGATGGCCATGGGTATCAGCACCAGAATCGTGGGGGACCTCGGGGTGAATGAAACCCTGGGCAACCACTACTTCATGGGATCGAACAGCGTCCGGGACTTCGCCGCGATCATCGAGGACCCCTTCACCCCGATCCACGACGAGACCTGGCTGGACCGCCATGGTCGCTGTCCCCATGGCAGCGATCAGTTCGTGATGGCCCTGGCCGATCGGATCGCACAGGGGCGCAGCAGACCCGAGACCTCCGGGACGCCAGGACCTGCGGGCTGGGGGGCCGAGTCCTGGCAGCGCTATGCCCTGCGGCATGGGGGGCGGCGCATGCTCACGAGTGCAGGGAACCGCTCGCGCCTGAAAACAACCCAGAGGGGCAAGAACGCTGTCCGGTACCTGCGCGATCTGGTCCTCGGTCTGCGCTGGGTGGAGGATTTCGTTCGGGGTCGATGAGGATCCTGCTGATCAGCGACAGTCCGGCCTCGCGCACCTGCACAGCCGTCCTGGCCTCGGCGCTGGAGGCTGAGGGCATCGAGGTCTTCGACGATCTGAACCTCTCCGCCGAGATGCTCAGCAGCAGCGATCTGCCCATGGGTATGGATGCCGTGGGGCTGTTCATCCACGCCCAGCAGGTGCCTGCCTTTCTCCATCGGTTCCGGCAGGCCTGCAGGCTGCGGGAGCGCAGCCCGATTCCCGTGTTCACGGGACCCCTCCTTCCTCTGGTGGGCGATGCCCTGGTGGCCGATCTGCTGCCCCGCCTCGGTGCTGACCTGCTCTGCCTGCATGGCCCGCGGCAAGTGGAGGAACTGGGCGACCTGGCACGAACCTGTGGAACCCCAGCACCGCCAGCCCTGCTGGTGGGGCCTTGGGGCCTGGCTGCGCCTTGGCGCCCTGTTCCGGAGCTTCAGCCCTCCGCGCGGCCCCGGCGTCTGCTGTTCCTCGAACAGGCGGACCTCCCCCCCGCCCCGGGGGCCAGGTTGCGCCTGCTGGAGGTGCTCGAACGCCTCTGCGTCAGCTCTCCTGGCTGGGAGGTGGTGATCCAACCAGCCCAGGCTCCCGGTCCGGCGGCGGAACCGACACGGCCCCAGCAACCCGAGCGGGAACCCGCGACGGTGCCGGCAGAGAGCCTGACCCAGATGCTGCTGGGGAGGACGTCGACAGCACCCAACCTGCAGCAGGGAGATGGGGACGCCCCACTGCTGGAGCTGGCCCGGGCCGGGGTCTGCGCCACGATCAGCAGCCCCCTGCTCTGGCATGCCCTGGCCCAGGGTGTGCCGCTGCTGCTGCTGGGGGACTACGGCATCCGCACCGACATGGACGGGGCCCTGCTGTTCGGATCAGGGCTGATGGGTCGGCTCACGTCGTGTGAACATCTCGATGAACTGCTCGATCTGCCCCAGCCCAACCCCGGCTGGTTGCGGGAGAGCGGCTGGGAGATCGGCGATGGGGCCCGTCGGTTGCGGAACTGGGTGGGGGAGCATCGCCGCCGATGACCGCGGTTCTGCTGATTGCCGATTCAGACAGCCAGCTTCTCTACTGCGAGGCCCTGGCCCGTACCAAGGCGGCCACAGGCATCGAGCTCACCATCAATCTGATCCCCAGGGACGGCACACCCAAAGCGGTCATTCAACGCATGCGCCGACTGGGCACCGTGCAGGAGCGCAGCATGGCTGCCCTCCTGCGTGACAGCCAGCTGAACCGCTATGCCGGCATCGGCGTCTTCCTCACCGGCAGCAAACTCGCCGAGTTCCGCAGCGCCTATCACCAGTCCCGGCACCAGCAGGCACCACCCCGCGCCCTGCTGTTCTGCGGCTTCAACGGTGTGGTGCTGGAACGGTTCGAAGAGGCCATCACCTGGCGGCTGGGGTACGACCTGATCTGCCTCAATGGGCCCCGTGACCAGGTGCGGTTTGAACGTTTTCTCCGCCATACGCCATTCCAGAGCCAACGCACCCTCCTCACCGGCCTGGGACGTTCCCACGTGGCCCAGACCAAACCGCTCTCCAGCCGCCCCCGCCGACTGGTGTTCGCCGAGCAGGTGGCCCTGCCGGCGCTGCCGCAGGAGCGCCAGGAGATGGTGCGGCACCTGGTGGCGCTGGCTCGCCGCTGCCCGGACTGGCAGATCGTGCTCAAACCCAGGGTCGCCCCCCATGAAGCCACGTTCCATGAGATCGGCGAACACATCAGCACGACCCTGGAGCGGCTCTGTCCACGGCGGCCGCCCAATCTGACCGTGTCCTACGAAGCTCTCCCCGCCCTGCTGGCCGAGAGTCGTCTGTTCGCCACCCTCTCCTCCACAGCCTTCTTCGATGCCCTGGACCATGGCTGCATTCCCCTCGTGATGGGCGACTTCGGGGTGCGTGCCGACCTCGGCACCGTGTTTTTCGGGGGTTCAGGGATGCTCGTCGAACTCGGCCAGATCCAGGATCTCGAGGCTCTGCTTGGGCTCAGGGTCAATCCGGACTGGCTGGAGTGGGTGGGGTATGGGAGTACGTACACCCCGGCAGAACTGTTCGTGATCCTCCGACGTCACGGTGCCGGGCGGGCGGGCTCCGATGGGACGTCGCCATCGCTTCAGCCCAGGGATCAGCCACCGCGGCTGCAGCAACGCGGCTATGTGGTCAACTCCGGGGAGCTCTCCACGAACCAGCTGCGTGTCGGGGCCGAACAGGCCATCGACGAGCGGGATTACGGCGAAGCCGCCAAGCTCCTGGAGATGGCGGCGCTGCAGCGACCGGACAATGCCAACATCCGCCGCAGACTGGTCGCGGTGAGGGCTGGGAACCGACTGGTGCGACGGCTACTTCTCCTGGCGACACCCAGGTTCAAGCTGTAAGCTGGCCCGGCCCGGGGCGCGTCAGAGCAGAGATTGTCCGTTAAGCGTCAGCCAAATCGCGTTGATCGACGAGTAGAGCATGCAGATTGAGCGCAATTTCACGCAGTTTGTCGTCTTTTCAGAAGACACGGTTCTCACCGCACTCTCAAAGATCACGGCCAACAAAAGCAGGCTGATTTTTGTCGTCTCTGAAAGCGGCATCCTGCAGGGCGTGCTCAGTGACGGCGATTTCCGGCGATGGGTTGCTGAATGCAGCGACATCGACCTCAACGCTCCAGTGACGCAGGCCATGAACCCGCGCTGTCGCACGGGTCTTGTCGGGATGGCACCGGCGGAACTGGCTCCTCTGTTCAGTCCCCAGATTCAGCTGATCCCGCTGCTCGACAGCCACGGCCGCATCGCCGCCGTGGCGATGGCAGGGGCCCACGAACTTCGGATCGGCGAGCGCAACATCGGCGAAGGCTATCCGAGTTTTCTGATCGCTGAAATCGGCAACAACCACAATGGAAGTCTGGACCTGGCCCTTCAGTTGATCGATGCTGCCGCAGATGCAGGGGTTGACTGCGCCAAGTTTCAGATGCGGGAGATGAAGAATCTCTATGTGAATGCTGGCGACAGCAATGATATGTCCTCCGACCTTGGCACCCAATACACACTTGATCTGCTGGAGCGTTTTCAGCTCACAGACGAGGAGCTCTTTCGCTGCTTTGACTACACCGCCCGCAAGGGGATGATTCCCCTTTGCACACCCTGGGACACCAGCAGCCTGGCCAAGCTGGACCGTTGGGGCATGGAGGCCTTCAAGGTGGCTTCAGCCGACTTCACGAACCATGAACTGCTGAGCGCCATCGCAGCCACCGGCAAACCGCTGATCTGTTCCACGGGGATGGCGACGGAGCTGGAGATCAGCAGCGGCATCCGCCACCTGCGCGAGCTGGGCGCTCCGTTTGCCCTGCTGCACTGCAACTCCACGTACCCGACGCCCTACAAGGACGTCAACCTCCGCTATCTGACCCGGCTGCGCGAGCTCTCCGGAGCACCAGTGGGCTATTCCGGCCATGAAAGGGGCTACGAGGTACCGATTGCCGCTGTGGCGCTCGGTGCAACGATCGTGGAAAAGCACATCACCCTGGATCCTTCCATGGAGGGCAATGACCACAAGGTCAGCCTGGTCCCTGATGAATTCAGCAGGATGGTGGCGGCCATCCGGGCGGTGGAGGACTCCATGGGGAGTGATGCAGAGCGCTCCATCAGCCAGGGAGAGCTGATGAACCGCGAAGTGCTGGCCAAGAGCCTGGTCGCCGCCTGCGCCATTCCGAAAGGCACGCCGGTGGAACCCTCCATGGTCAGGATCCAGAGTCCAGGCCAGGGGTTGCAGCCTTACCGACTCGCCGATCTGATCGGTCGCCATCTCCCTACCGACAAGAACGCGGGCGACTTCTTCTTTGAGTCCGACCTGGGCGAGGGATCCATCAAGGCCCGGAGCTATGCGTTTTTCAACCCCTTCGGAGTACCAGTTCGGTACCACGATCTTGGCTTATTCACGCGCTCCAGCAATCTGAACCTCGTCGAGATCCACCTCAGCTACAAAGATCTCGAGATTCCCATCGAGCAGGCCGTTCCCGAGTGCATACCCCTGGGACTGGTCATACATGCCCCTGAATTGTTTGCATCAGATCATACACTCGATCTATGCACACTTGATCAGGATTACCGTCAGCACTCGATCCGTGAGTTACAGAGGGTCATCGACATTTCCCGCAGACTCAAGGAACGGTTCGACTGTCCCCACGACGTATTGCTGGTCACCAATGTGGGCGGATTCTCAGCCCACCGGCATCTTCATACGGGCGAGGGCGCTCCCATGGTCGAGGCCCTGATCAGGAGCCTGGCGTGCCTGTCAACGGACGGCGTTGAAATCATTCCCCAGACCATGCCACCCTTCCCATGGCATTTTGGGGGACAGCGGTTTCACAACCTCTTCGTGGACCCTGAGTTCATTGTTGGATTCTGCAGTCAGCAGGGCTACAGGGTATGCCTCGATGCCTCCCATTCCAAGCTGGCCTGCAACCACCTGGGCCAATCCTTTCATGGTTTTCTGGAACGTGTTCTGCCGTTCACAGCCCATCTTCACCTAGCCGATGCTCGTGGAGTCGATGGGGAAGGTCTTCAGATCGATGAGGGGGACATCGACTGGCCGATGCTCTTCCAGATGCTCAGAACGCTTGCTCCTGAAGCGTCGTTCATTCCTGAAATCTGGCAAGGCCACAAGAATCAGGGAGAAGGTGCCTGGTTGGCCCTGGAACGCCTCGAGCAGCATGACCAGGCCTGCCATGGGGATAGCGGTTTGCCAGTGACGCCGATCACGGAGATGGTCCGTTCTGGCTTCTGAGATGAGACGTTCGGCGAAAGAAGCTCCACCTTTGGAAAGATCAACCACACCATCTCCAGCGGACGAGACCACAAGTGAGCTCCTCCATGCCATCGAACGGGGGCTGAAAGGTGCAGATCTGGAGAGCAAGAATCAAGTGGACCCACGAAGTCTGCCCGACTTCATTGTGATTGGAGCCGCGAAGTCAGCCACCACAACCCTTACCCGGGTACTGGGCCGCCATCCAGACATCTTCATGTGCAAGCCAAAGGAGCCCAAATTCTTCGGCAGGCACTACGACAAGGGTTGGGATTGGTATGCAAGCCACTTCCAGGCTGGGCGCGATGCTCGCTTGCGCGGCGAAGGCAGCACCATGTACTCCAGCACCCTGCCTGGTTTTGAACACACGGCAGCTCTGATCAAGACCTATCTGCCACAGACCAAGATCATCTACATGGTCAGGCATCCATTGGATCGGATCGTATCCCAGTGGCGCCACATCAAAGGCAAACATCCCAGCACCAGCGAATTTCAGCAACTCTGGAAGACCTCCAGACTCAAGCACCTGTTGATCGGCTGCTCGATGTACTACGAAAGGCTGAGCAAGTTTCGTGAGCAATTCCCAGATGATCAGATTCTCTGCCTGACCTTCGAGGACTTTCTCGGTGCGCCCAAACCCAGCCTGGAGAGGGTTCTGGGCTTCCTCGGTGTGGATGGGCCCGTGGAGCCCCTGCTCAACGGCGGCACCAGTCTGCCGCTGGTCAATGAAGCTGGCCAGCAGGGGCGCGGCTATGTCGAAAAACCGCGCTGGCCATGGCTGCTGAAGTGGCGTGTCAGCCGCCTGGTCAGACCTGACAGCCAGAAATTTCTGCATCACATCGGCAAACCCAGGGACTACTGGAAAATATGATGGGAGGCCATTTCCACCGGTTGGACCAGGCACTCTGAACCATGGAGCCAGACCTGAAGCTGATCCGCGAAGCCAACCGCCGCCATCCTTCCTGGTGGGGGAAAGCCTCCGTTACAGAACCCTCCAGCATCATTGTGGAATCAGACGCACTGGTTCTCGACATCAACCGGGTGCATGAAACACATCGGCGCTGGTGGATTGAGCTGAATCACGGTGTTGTGGACCGCCATGGACAGCTCATCGAAGCGCTCAATGACAAACGGGGCGACCGACATTTCTTTTATCCCCCTACGGAACGACTCGCAGCGCTCCGCAATCGGAGCGTGGACAGCACTGAAGAGATCAGCAAGGATTTCGTTCTCTATGGCGGCACTCTCTTCGACCACTTCGGCCACCTCCTGCTGGACCTGACCCGAACTTACCAACTGCTGAGATTGTTTCGCGATCTTGACTGTCCAATCTGGTTTCACTACCATCGTCTTCGCAAGGGCGGAACCATTGCCAACCGCGAGTTGATCGTGGCATGGTTAACCTGCCTGGGCATTCATGAGCGCACCCGCCTCGTCCGCCGGCCGATCCGAGCCAAGACGCTCGTTTCGAGCAGCGTTCTCTATCGGGATCGCTGCTTTGTGACCCGCGACTTCCACGATGCCTGCCTCACGGCCTTGCGGCCGGAACTTCGTGCAAACCTTGAGGCTACCCACCGCAAGCAGAAGATCGCCTACCTCTCAAGACACAAACTGATCACCGGCACAACCAAGTTCCTCGGCGAACTGGATGTTGTGAATCAAATCAGTGGCCTCCCCAATGTTGACATCATCTGTCCCGAAGAGCTGAGCTTTGAAGAGAAGCTCGCCCTTTACCGAAGCTACGATTGGATCATCGGTTTCCCCCAGGCTTGCATGAATCTGAAGGCTTTTGTCCCCAGCACGCCGGGCAACACGCCGGCCCGTCAGGTCATGTTCCTGGCTGGTCCCAAAACCCTGAGCACCAACTGGGTGAACATTGATGCCGCCTGTGGATTCGACGATCTCTATGTCGACTGTCACCCCCAGCAGGATGCTGGCCAGCACAACACCGACGATGGCTTTCAACGGAGCAACAGTTTCGACGTGCAAACCGTGGTCAACACCGTAAGGCGGCTTTCTGCGCAGGGATGAACCTGCGTGCTTCAAGATTCTGATCCACCCTTCTCATCAACTGTCCTGCCACCTGGATTTGTTACCGATGCTCGTTGTTGTCTGCGGAATGCACCGGTCAGGCTCCACCTTGGTCGCACAACTCACCCGAGGCTTGTTGAGCGAGACCTGTGAACCCCGCATCAGCACCAACGGCCTGGGTGACTCTGTCGCCGAGATGCAAGAGCGCGCCAACGACCCCGAGCAGATCTGGTTGAGCAAGGTCCACATCCCTCGCCGCGACCTGCGGCGCGCCCTGCCGGATCAGGGCGTGCGTTATCTCTACACCTACCGGGACGTGCGCGATGCCCTGGCTTCAGCCTGGCGCAAGAATCGTTTCATCCTCGGAAGCAGCGATCGGGGACCGGAGATCGCTGCACAATTCGTCAAGGAGGAAACCGAGATCGGTGCAGTCTTCGAGGCACGCCGGAATTGCTGGATCGGTCGTTATGAGCAGATCGTCCACGACCTGCCGGCCCTCGTCGATGCATTGGGCCGATTCCTGGAGATCTCGATCAGTTCCGAAAGGAAAGCCGCCCTCGTGGAGGATGCCTCCCCCGAGAAACAACGGGAACGCTCGCAAAGGGTGAGCGAAGGGAACCGCTCATTGCAACGTGAAACGTTCATCACAACCAACCACATCACCGATGGACGCGCGGGGGCCTGGAAGGACACTCTCTCGGTGGCGGAAGCGATCGCCGCCGAGCATGCCGGACGCCGCTGGCTGCGCCAGAAGGGCTATCCGCTCAGTTTCCGCAAATCCATGTACCCTATACCGCAACCGGGCTGAGGGGGCCCTCAGATCACTTGCAGGCTGGGTATCGCCTTGTGGAACACCAGCTCGGGGTGGTCTGCAAAGGAGCTCCTGACCTCGGCGGCAAGGTTCCAGGGGAGCACCAGCACCTGCTGGGGCTCCATGGCCAGCCACTGCTCGGGCGAAACCACCGGGATGTGACTCCCCGGCAGGAATGTCCCGATCTTGCTGGCCGCCTTGTCGGCCACGGCGGCCAGCAGATCGGCACGCACGCCGGCGTAGTTCAGCAGTGTGTTGCCTTTCGCAGCTGCTCCATACCCCAGCACGTGCTGACCCCGTTCCCGCTGGCTGAGCAGGAAGCGGAGCAGGGCGTGCTTGGCGGATTCCGCCCGCTGCTGAAAGCCTTCATAGGCCTGCAGCCTCTCCAGGCCCCCCTGCCGCTCAGCGTTCCGAACGGCCTGGAGACGCTGCAGGGCAGCCCCATCCGGCTGCAGGGCCCCGTCCGCCCGGGCCAACCACACCCTGAGGCTGCCGCCATGGGTGGGCAGACGCTCCACATCGATCACGCGGAGCCCTGCGGCACTGGCCATCCGCTGCAACGAGCCCAGGCTGATGTAGCTGTAGTGCTCGTGGTAGATCGTGTCGAACTGGTTGCCCTCGAGCAGCTCCAGAAGATGGGGAAACTCGATCGACACCTGGCCCTGCGGCTGCAGCAACCGGGTCATGCCCGCCAGAAAATCATTGATGTCAGGCACGTGGGCCAGCACGTTGTTGGCCACGATCAGGTCGGCCCGACGCCCCGCCTCGACCAGCTCCTCGGCCAGCGCCACACCGAAGAAGCGCTCGATCGACTCGATGCCCCGCTGCCGCGCCACGGCCGCGGTGGCCGCCGTGGGCTCGATACCCAGGCAGGGAATCAGGCGCTGCTGCACGTACTGCAACAGGTAGCCATCATTGCTGGCCAGCTCCACCACCAGACTCTCGGCATTCAGGTCCAGACGCCGACAGGCGTGATCCACGAAGTGTGCGGCGTGGGCACACCAGCTGGTGGAGGTGCTGGAGAAGTAGGCGTAGTCCGCCGTGAACAACGTCTCCGCCGCGGCATGGGCGGGGAGTTGCACCAGCCAACACTGCGTGCACACGTACACCTTGAGGGGGTAGGTGAGTTCCGGCTGGCTCAGCTGATCGGCGCTGAGGTAGGCATTGCTCGGAGGCTGATGCCCCAGATCGATCACCTCCCGCTCGAGCGGTGCGCAACAGTGCCGGCAATGGTGATGGGTCAAGACCAGGGGAGCAGGGATCAGAGGGAGCCGAACCTGGGGAGCTGCAGATCCCGCGGGCTCAGGTCCACCGGGGGGAGGGGCCAGGCGATGGCCAGATCGGGATCATTCCACACCACACCGACCTGGTCTTCCGGCCGGTAGGGGGAGGAATGCACATACAGCAGCTCACTGCCCGGCTCCAACACCTGGAAACCATGCAGACACCCTTCTGGAATCAACCAGGCATTGCCTGCCGCCGGGCTGAGCTCGATCGCCTGCCACTGGCCCAGGGTGGGCGAGGCCGGTCGCAGATCCACCGCGACGTCAAACACCCGGCCCCGCAGACAGCGCACGAGCTTGGCCTCGGGCGCTTCCCCCTGCTGCCCGTGCAACCCCCGGATGGCTCCGACCCGCTCCGTGCGACTCACATTGACCTGATGGACCGGCCGCTCGCCCCACCACGGAGCGAAGTCCTCCCGGCGGTACGCGTTCAGGAAACTGCCCCGGACATCGCTGTGGGCACGCGAGCAGAGCTCGACCAGACCCTGGATCGGCGTGGGCTGAGCCTGGGGATGCACCGCAGGGTGGGGAGGGAGTCGCGAACCAGCCTGGCAGACCACACCACCCGTAGGCTGCGGGTCCCCCGCAGATGACATTGGCGCAGCCCTCCATCAGCCCCCGGGATCTGGTGATCCACACCGGCCAGTCGTCCAACCTGATCGCCGACCTGAGCCGGCAGGTGGAGACCAACCGCCACCTGCTGAAGCACTGGGGGATCGATTGTCGCCCCCCCGAAAGCCTTCTTCCTGCCATTCTTCGCAACAACTGGAAGCTCTGGCAACGCCAGGAACAGCGACGACGCTGGAACCCATGGCACCGGAAGAAGGCTGTCTGGGTCTCCGATCAGTCCATGCTGAGCCCCCTGCTCCAGGAGCGCAGGCTTCAACGGTTACGCCCTCAGCTTGAGGAGCGAGGGTTCCGGCTCGTGATCATGGTGCACCTGCTGGATGGCGAGGAGCTGATGGCACGTGACTACGCCCGGGCCGTGATGGCCCTGCGCTGGGGTGGAACCTTTGGGGACTTCGTGGCGAAGCGGTTGCAACACCATCCACTCCGCTACCACGTGGACCGCCTGTTCATGCCCCTGCTGGAGCGGTGCGGGGCCCTGGGGGTTCGCTTTGTCCTGCATACCTCCCAGACCGCCAGAGATCCCGAACCTTCCTTCGAAACCTTGCTGGACGTGCTGCGAACCGGCCATCCCGTCCAACCACTGCACTGGCTCCCCCAGCACCAGACCTCCTCTCAGGCCAGCCTGCGCCAGTTCCATCTCAGCCGCTTGGTCGTTCAGGGGCTGGGGAAGCCACCCAAAGGCGCTCGGAGGCAACAACTGGTTGGGCTGATCAAAAAGAGCATCGAACGGGAACAAACCTGTACAAACATGATCAATCACCCCTGGGCCCCCCTGGTGATCGAGCAGGTCGAACTTCCGGAAAGCATCGCCATCGCCCAGCAGAGACTGGCCCGGAAAGCCTGGGGTGCGGAGTGGCCCCAGAAGACCCTGCATCAGCGGGAGCAGGTATCGCTGGAGGGCTTGGAGAGCCTCGCCGAAGCCCTGCTTCGAAAAGCCCCGGGCTTGGACTCGCGCAGAAACTTCAGCGGATAAGACAACATCAAGGAACGCTGCCGAACCGTATTGTGCCAAGGCCTAATCCTCTTGAGATAACGCCCCTTACGGTCCGCTATTAAGATATTTTCAACCCCCTCGAGTCCCCAGACATTATCTGGATCAAACGGCCAGAAACTATAGACGGTGGATGCAAAGGGAGCCAGGGCAATCACCCCCTGCATGAAGGTGCCTCGGCCGGCCGCAAAGTGTCGACCGCGCAGAAGAAAGGCAATGTCATGGTCCAGACCCCAACTATGAAGCGAGACCCCGATCCCTCTGCCCTGGCAGTATTGCGTCAACGCCAGGACGACCGGATTGGCAAAGTCTTCAAAAACCAAATGGACGTGAGACCAGTCTCGTCGCTTTAGCACTTTCAGGTAAAATGCAAGCGGGGGCTGATAATAGGCCGGGTGAGGATCAGCCTCGAAGACATCTCCAGAGCGCAGATGAACCACCAAATGGTCATCAGGCAAGGCACTGTCGGGCGAAGAGACCCTGATGGCTGGCTGCAACTGTGACAGAAGCGAGCGGAAACCTGGTTGAGGAGCAGCCAGCGATTGCAAGGTACGGCAATAAAAGAAGCGCCCCTCCAATCGGGTATGAAGCCTGGAGAAATGACCTGTACCATTGACGAGCATGAGTCCGTCCGCCAAAGTTGTCTTTCCTGGACGGACATACCAGGCATCGGGAATCTCCACAATCTTGACTCCAAGTCTTCGAGCCAGATGGGAGGCATGGCAAAGCTGGGCCAGGCTGTTGGAAAACCGCTCCAGACGGTGAATCCTCAGGGCGTCAACCCGACCATCAAAGGCCTCAGGCATCGCCTTGGCTCCTAGGTGAACGCCATAGGGATCATTGCGGCTTTGGTAGCCCCTCGCAGTGGAGACATGCTTCCCATTCAGATGATCCAGGCTGATGCCATAACGCGCAGCAAAGATCGCCTGCAGACGCTCATCCACAGCTCAGGCCTCCAGGTAGGCCGCCAGATCGGACTGGCAACAGGCCAGCGGGGATGCGCCTTCCTCCACCTGCCGGTACCACCGGGCCGTGCGGGCGACGGCGGTCTCGAAACACCACCTGGGTCGCCAGGCCAGCTGGTGCCAGGCCTTGTCGATCGCGAGGTGCAACAGGCCAGCCTCATGCGGATCCGCTGGATCACTGGCATCGAACCAGCTGCCGTGCCAGTGACCATGCAGAGTCTCGATGAGCTGATGGACCGAGCGGCTGGACTCCAGCGCGGGCCCGAAGTTCCAGGCTTCCGCATGGGCCAGAGGATCGCGACTGAGCGCTTCGGCCAGGAGCAGATAAGCACCGAGAGGTTCAAGCACATGCTGCCAGGGTCGAGTCGCCTGGGGACGCCGGAGCGCGATGGGCTCGCCCTTAGCGCAGGCGCGGATGGCATCGGGGACAATCCGGTCCTCGGCCCAGTCGCCGCCGCCGATCACGTTGCCGGCTCGGGCTGTGGCGATCGCGAGGTGGCTGACCTGATGGG
This sequence comes from Aphanothece microscopica RSMan92, assembly GCF_046613545.2. Classification (NCBI taxonomy): domain Bacteria; kingdom Bacillati; phylum Cyanobacteriota; class Cyanophyceae; order Chroococcales; family Aphanothecaceae; genus Aphanothece; species Aphanothece microscopica. Next base: position 59,741 of record NZ_JBKKKY020000006.1, read on the forward strand.
GAGCCTGGCCACAGAAACTGTCACGCCAGGACGCGATGGCGATCTCTGCCCCGGCCTTGCTGGCGCTGTAGGGGTCATGACCTCCAAGGGGATCCAGTTCGCGGTAGCCATGGATCCACTCCTGGTTGGCGTAGACCTTGTCGGTGGTGACCATCACCACGGCACAGTGCTGCTGCAGCGGCTTGAGCGCTTCCAGGAGATGGAGGCTGCCCATGAGGTTCGTCGACCAGGTCCCGATCGGGTCGGCATAACTCCGTCGCACCAGAGCCTGGGCGGCCAGGTGAATCACGACTGACGGTGCGGCATCTTGCACCGCGCTGGCAGCGGCCAGGGGATCGCGAAGATCAACGATCCGCGCGATGAACTGCCCTGGGTAAGCGGTCTCCAGGGCCAAGTCTGCGTAGAGATTCCGCTCCCCTTCGGCGGCCAGGGCAAGGCCATGGACCTGGGCCCCGAGTTGCAGCAACCAGAGCGCCAACCAGGCTCCCTTGAAGCCGGTGTGTCCGGTGATCAGCACCGAACGTCCATTCCAGAAGGCTGGGTCCCACGTCATGACCAGCGCTTCCAGGGAGCCTGGCCACTCTCCCAGAGCGCCTCCAGGCGGTTGCGCTCGCGCAGGGTGTCCATCGGTTGCCAGAACCCTCCATGGCGAAAAGCTGTCAGCTCACCGCGTGCCGCCAGCTGGGGCAGTACATCGGACTCGAAAACACAGTCGTCGTCTTGAATCAGATCGCAAACCGAAGGTTCCAGAACAAAGAACCCCCCATTGATCCAGGCATTATCCCCATCAGGCTTTTCCTGAAACTGCTGTACCAGATCCTGCTCAAGGTGCAGCGCCCCATAGCGACCGGGAGGCTGTACGGCCGTCAGGGTTGCCTTGAGACCTCGCTGATGGTGATGGGTGACAAGGGCATCCACATCCACATCCGCCAGGCCGTCGCCGTAGGTGAAGCAGAATGGTGTATCCCCCAGGTAGGAGCGGACCCTAGCCAGTCGCCCCCCAGTCTGGGTCAACTCACCGGTATCCACAAGGGTGACCTTCCATGGCTCCGTCTTCTGATGGTGAACCTCCATGCGATTACCCTCATCCATGTGAAAGGTAACGTCGCTAGTATGCAAGAAATAGTTCGCGAAGTATTCCTTGATCATATAACCCTTGTAGCCGCAACAAACAATGAAGTCGTTGATTCCGAAAGAGCTGTAGATCTTAAGGATATGCCAGAGGATTGGGCGCCCACCCACCTCAACCATGGGCTTGGGCCGAACCTGGGTCTCCTCGGAGAGACGGGTGCCGAGACCGCCTGCGAGGATGACAGCTTTCATGCAGCCTGAGATACTGCCGCACACCCTAAGCCTTGCTTGAGAGCGGTTCCGCCCATCCGGGCCACCAGACGCCCACCACCTCCAGCATCCGCCTCCATGGGCGCCCTCACCTTCCCGAACGCCCCTGACCTGGACTGGTTGCCGCATGGCAACCGAGAGCTCATCCAGGCCGCCAGTCTGATCAGGCATCGTCAGGAGTGCGATGCCCTGCGCATCCTGATCGTCCTGGCGGATAGCTCACCCTGGCTGAAGCCCCTCTGCCGTTCCATGGCCCAGCATGCGCTGCTGGCCAAGCTGGAGCACCGGCAGCCAGCAGCGGTGGCGATCACCCAGGGCTCCTGGGACGAGCCTGACGTGTGGCTGGCCCATGTGGTGGAGCATCCCACTCACACCGTACGCATCAACACAGCGGAGGAGCCGGCCTTCCGCCTCGCGGCGCTCTACCAACTGATCTGGGATGCCCAAGTGAGCGTGGAGCTGAGCCTCGATGAGTACGCCGCCTGCCAACTGCCGGGGATGCTCACCGCTGATGAGCATCAGGTGCTGATGCCGGGCGGTCAGCTGGTTCACCTGAATGGCCGTGATCAGGGAGTTCCGGCCCTCGAAAGGCCCATCCGCCTGACCCTGGCCCGGGAATGGCTGCTTGCCTGGCGGCCATGGGGCTGGCTGTCGTGGATCGGGACATCGGTGCAGCATCAGCTTTCGCCGACAGAACTGCCGCGGCATTGGCTGCAAGCCCGTGCCCTGACGCACCAGTTGCTGCTCGAGGAACGCCGACGACTGAACTGGGAGATGGAGGCCAGCCGCCCAAGGGAAGCTGGCCTCGTCTCCATCGTCATCCCGGTCTGGGGTGCCGGCGATCAACTGGCCGGCTGCCTCCGCAGCCTCAGGCAGATCGCAGCCCAGCCACAAGTTGAAATCATCCTGGTGGATAACGGCAATACCGACCCGGCCACCTGTGCGGTGCTGTCTGAGGCCCCCTACCAGGATCGGCGGGTGCGCATGGTGCGCAACCCGAGGAACTACGGCTTTGCGCTCGGCTGCAATCTCGGATTCAGCGCTTCTCGAGGGCAGCACGTTCTCTTCCTCAACAGTGATGCCCAGGTCAATCGTGATGCCTTGTCCCCTTTGGTCGAAGCCCTGGAAGACCCGAGCTGCCGTGCGGCCCAACCGGCCCTGATCACACCAAGCGGTCGGATCCAGTGCCTCGGAATCGTGTTTGGATCCGCCAGTCCTCTGGGGATAGCGCTCCATGCTGGAGCAGCTCGCGATTCAGCCCTGATGCATCCACGCCGGGTACCGGCCGTGACCGCCGCCTGCGTGCTGCTGCGTGCCTGTGAATTCGCGGCCGTGAAGGGCTTTGATGTGGCCTACCTCAATGGACAGGAAGACACCGATCTCTGCCTACGATTGACGGCAAGGTTCGGTGGCAGCTGCGCGGTCGTACCGTCCAGCGAGGTGATCCATCCCGAGGGTTCCAGTCCGGGGCGGTATCGGTACATCGAGGCGAATCGCAGCCGGATGATCGCGCGGTGGCCCATTCCAGACAGTGGATCACTCGAGCGAGCGATCGAGCCCGATGGGCTCAGGCTGGTTGGTTTCCGGTCGGTTGACAGAGTCGATCGACCTCGCTGGCTTCACGCACCCCAGCCAGTCCTCAGGCCTGACGCAGCAGTGCCATCTGCTGCTGAAGGTTGCTGAGCAAGGTGACCAGCCCGGCGTGCATCTTGCTTTGAGTTCGAGAGCACTGAACAGCCTGCTCCAGTGAGGTCTGAATCTCCTGCTGGTTGGCCTGCAGTTCCGCATGGCGTCGCTGCAGTTCATGAAGCTCCTCCTGACGGTCGCCGATGGTGGCCCGAAGGACATTGGCTTCCTCCTCGCCCTGGTGCAGTTTCTCGTGCAGGCGGCGCAACTCGTCATGCATCTGATGAATCTGCTCCCCGAGCTGTTCACGCACCCAAGCGGAATCGATCAGTTCAGCCTGGGCGGCACCGAGATCGACACCGAGCTGTCGGAGCTCTGCATCAAGACCAACCGAGCATTGCCGCATCCGCAGCAACTTGTCCAGGGACACAGCGTTTTGCAGCCGCATGGGATAGGTCAGGTCAGGGCTGCGGTCATCAGCACGAGCCGCCAAGGGGTGCTGCTCAAGTGCCTGATAAGCAGGAAGAACACTGGGCTGCTCCCGGAGGAGCTCCAAAGCGATCAGGGCATCGGTCGGAGCAGGCTGGGGTCGAAACCAAAGGTCGGGCTCCGCTCCAGATGTCTCCAAGGCTCCTGATGCTGTCTCTGCAGAGGCGGTGAGAACCTGAACTGCCCAGGTGATGAGACGGGGCATCGAGCACAGCGAAATGTTGACGAGCCGAAGAGGAACTGAGGGCTGATGGAGGTTGAGCCTGGAGGCAAGGGAACCGATCTGCTCATAACTGCTGGCCAGGCTTTGGCTGTTCTCCACAAGCCACGGGCCAAGAACGAGGTCCGGGGGGGCATAAAGCAAGAGGCGCGGTCCGGGGGCCTGCTCAACATCATCAGGGTCACGGAGCCACTCCACAGCGACATCGGCAAGCTCGAAGGCCCTCACAGTCCGCCGAACGGACTCTTCCCCCAGCCCATGGAGCAGGGCGGGCTGGGGGAGGATCTGGACAGCACTGACGTCGCTAGTCAAGGGAGGTCATCGAGAAGCAGGAGAGGTTGAACAGTAGGGGAAAGCGGCTCATGGCGCCGCCGCCCTCGAGCGACACGAAACGATGGCAGTGGACCTCATCGGCAGGCAGTCCCTGACGCGCCGCTCTGGGCAGGCCTGAGACTGCTGAGACTTGGTGGCGGGGCTCTGCCATCCAGAGGACCCATGGGGAACAGCCGGGGACTGACAGCGGCAGAGGGCAAGGGGTAGAAGGGCGCACAGGGCAGACATGACGCAGGGCCCCAAGCAGAAATACTTGCCACACCCCCACATGACTGAGATTCCACCCAACAGGCCAACGAGGAGCTACACCAACGAGGAGATACACCGTGCATCAGCCAGACAGAATCGGCCTCTCAATGGATCTGGAATTCAACAAGGTCACCGGACAAGGTCAAGGGAGAGTGCACAGGCAGTCCAAAGACCGGGTGCCCTGAACAGGGCCGCGTGGGGTTGACTCCAGGAAAAGACGACCGAAAAGTATGGACAAGGCGCAGATCCAGACAACAGCCATGACATCACGAAAGGGCAACAAGCTCCGCGCCAAGCCAACGAAATAGCCAACGATAGCCCCCATGATAGAGTCTCAAGAATTCAGCCAAAAGAATGGACGCAACAGCCACTGAAGAGGGGGGCTTCCGCTTTCACATAGAGACCCATAAAGATCACAAGCTGGTCACCCTCCAAAACCAAGGAAATGATTCAGTCCCGGAAGGCGAAGTCGCAAGACAGCTCTCCAGCCTATTCATCAATAGGACCGACTCTCGGGCTCAGGCTTACTCAGACTGCTACAATCTTGGCGATATGCTGCTGTTCAACCTCAGGCACCGGCCCGAGAGCGACAGCAAATACCTCTCAAAGCTATTAATAAACTCGAAAAAGTCGCTACGCTATCCAGGAACGATCGCAAGTATTTACTACCGTCTATATTCGGAAGATTTATCAACCACTCGTCACCCATGCCTCCAGGGCCTGAAACAAGCCATTGATCAATATACAGCCAAGACCCTTGATGGCTCAGCACTAGGCAGCCTAACAACAGGCGACAAGTCACTGCTTATTCATTTTCGACTCGGCGACCAAGGCCTGGTCGAAAGACGCTACCTAGCAGGACTAAGGGATATGATCGAACGACTTGGCATCACCCATACCTACTGCATCACCGGACTTCACAACCACTGGGTATCCGCAAAAAGCAAAGGTCTTCGCAAGAGCGAGTATGTAACTCAAGATGCAGAAGTGGCTAGGGCCACAATATGCAAGTCGTTCGACGACTCAATGGATCGAATATTCGAATATCTACCCATGTCAGCGTTCATCATCGCAGAGCCTGATATACATATCTGCCTGGGCTCCAGGATGAGTCACGTAGCGATACACAAAGGAGGGTTCTCTGGACTTCTCGCAGCGACGGCACCACAGAACCTCTATTATTTCAAGAACAGCTGGAGCCGAAAATACCTAGGCGAAATCGTTGCCGAGAACCGCAGGGCCGGTATCAAACAGAATGTAGTGGAGTTGCATGGTGAAACCATCTCAAGTGAATAGTAACCAGTATCTCGTGAAAGAAGTGCCAGCAAAGACCATCCCATTCTTCGATCTGGTCCACAATCGGTGAGCCAGGGCCAGTTCAGGAACGAATCGAAACCATGCGATCCAACTTGTATAGCATGACGAAGGCAAGACGAAGCCGTCGGCAGCATTCAAAACCAGGCAACAAAAAGTACTAATTGGCCACAAACCAACTGCGATCAGGCGGGTAGTTGGTCAACATCCAACCGACTAGAAAACACTCCTGCCAAGGCTTCAGCCTAGACCTTTTAGTCTTGGTAGCACCAGGCATACCGCTGAGAAGACATTGATACTTACCTGCTATGTGCAGATTCTCCTGATGATAGCGGTCTCGAATGGCCTTGACTTGCAAAGCAGACAGCCAGTGCTTTCTGCTTCCCAGGAAGGCTTCTGAGAGCTCGAGGTTTCTGCGGATTGAAGACTCAAAACGCCTCAGATAGAAACGCTTATAGCGATGATAGATTTTGAGGATATTCTCACGGTCGGTTCCAGGGACTCCGTTCAGATAGCGCTTCATGACCAAGCATTCGACGGGATGGGTTGTATTCCACCTTCGACCCCGATCGCTTGGGAGGCTCTCTTGAGGAATTCCAGTTGTTCGACCAATGAAGCTCCTTGGGAGATCCTGATCTTGGACGAGGTCTTGGTAGCCAATGACTTGAAGATCAAACAGTGACTCCCAAAGCTCAAGCTGCTTGAGGTAATCAAACAGATGGGAGCGCTGACGCATTAGATCATCAACGCTGCCAGCATAACCGGTCTTGAGGATAGTGTCGCTGTAATAGCTTTCAATAAAATCTGCCTGATCACGCAGGCATGCCACTATCTTGACGCGAACTCCACTCAATAAATCCCTAAGGCGCTGAACAAGACGAGCCTTGTGCTCCCACCTATCCTCCGTGGACGAATCGCCAAAGCCGACTCGCCAAAAGGGCTCCGCACTTATAAGTGTAGACGCATGCCGAGTATGCTCGCGAACAATTGTTTGACACATTGCAGATATCTCAGCATCACCGAATCTTGCCCTCACAGCCGACGAGTCCATCGATCTGGCAAGGTCGAGATGCGCGTAATGATTACGGGCTCCCGGCATGAGCTCTGAATAGCTTGGATACCAAATACCCAGCCCCTTAAGCTCCTCTCGATTCTGACTTAGGTATCTCTGTATGGAGGTAGTCCCAGTCTTGTGAGTTCCAATATGGATAATAACTTCTGGGAGCGTCATACGTTGATTCATTATTGCCAAATTAGCACGGGTTGGCTTGAGCCAGGTTGGATTGATCCGATGGTACGGATGGGCCATCCTGGCCGTCCGCGGTGAATCCGAGTGAGATCGGGGAGGCTTGCACTGCTGAAGGTGGTGAACCCCGCCTCAAGCCGCCCAGCCAGTTGCCAGGCCCAAGCATCGGGCGTCACGCCGGCGTCAGGGTCGCCAGTGCCCGACGACAATGCTCCGCCGAGATGCCCCCCTCCTCTCTCCAGCAGGGCTGCATCATCCTGGAGAGGCTCAACATGGCCGCCGCCTCAGCCAGGGCCCTGTGCTGGTGCCACTGTGGCTGTTCCCGCTGCTGGAGCTTCGGCTGGTCCTGCACGTGCCTCATGTCCATCTCCTGCTGAACGACCAAGGTCAACAGTGACTGTGCATGGGCAACCTGGCCAGAATGGCCAGATCGGTGTGAAGGATGCAGGCGGCCTCCAGCACCGCCCGCTTCAACTGCTGACCACATGGAGCTGGCCATGGCATCGTGGCGAATCAAGCATGACCAAGCTCGGGCTGGCGGCCAATCCACAAGCCTTCAAGGCGTCTCAATCGCGTCACTTCTTATAGACACTGCCGAGGTTAGTTTCCAAACGAGGTGACATCAAACGACACTATCTCATCCCGATAACGGGCCAAAACAGATTGCAGGGCAGCATAGGCCGGGAACTTTCGTGAGTGACCAACAACCTCATCCAGGGATTTGTCAATCTTCACGACCAACCTTGTGATGAGCCCGGAAAGCGAGTAGATGGAATCAAATTTTGTAAGGTTGAAATTCTTGTCGTGGAGAAAAGTCATCGCTCCACGCCATGCCCTACCCTCCCCAGACGCAGAAGCCATTACGATATTATCCCAGTCTCGTACAAGCTCAGTCATTCGGCTGGCCTTGATCTGGCGACCAAGAATTCTGTCTAACTTGGCCAGAAATGACGCCCGATCTACTTCTTGGCTGCTACACATATCCTCATAGAGGACATGATCGCAATTGCGGCCTTGAGCCTTAGTTCTATAATACAAACCCAAAAGCTCAAACCACTTTTCATACTGAAGATCAATGGCTTTCTCGCAAAGCAGGGCGAGCTCGTCAGCATCCTGAGGCAATCCTGTTCGACTTCTTGCCTTATCCAACTTGCCGAGGACATGGGAGGCGATGCAATAAAGAGGGTTTCTCGTTAACAACAAAATGCCTCTTGGATCCACTAAGTGCTCAACAAACAGGCACCGTACCTCGTCAGCACTGTGCGCCTTGTAAGCAACGATCCGGCTTGCATCTACATGAGCAAGAACATCTCCGTAACCCTCTAGACCATACGAGTTGTTGACCAAGGGAACGTCACGTGAGTTATCCATACAGCCCTGCGTTGCGCATCCCGTGACGTACTCAATGATGAAGCGACAAAGATGATTGCCGGATCGCGGAAAGCTCGCAAGGATGAGGGGTCTCATTGGATTTGTGCCAGGGACAGAGCCGAATCTACATAAATACAATAAAACATACTCACCGGAAAGAGAATAAAAGAAGTCCCAAGAGGCCGAGGGCCTTCAAGCCCTCAAGCCGCCTAAGTCAAGGGGAGTTTACTATAGGAATACATGGCGGCTTTAGGCCTCATGGCTTGGTACTCTACAAGAAGCTTACTGGCAGTCCCTGTCGAAGTGAACGTCATCAACTGAGCCTCTCGTTTTAGGAGCCCTCAAAACGAGCAACTTGACACAGGAACGTGCTGTGATCGGCAAGCGAAGTCTAAAACACGCTACAGATTCCCAGAAGGGCTCACGCACCAAGGAGAATGTCCATGTGTGGAAAAGACGCAAACCATTTCCACCTCGACTTTCTCGCATGAATCAAACACATCTAACCATGCCAGGAAGAGGGAACAAGACCAACGAATTCGCCGAAGACAAATTCATACACGTGTGACAGTCCAGCCCTAACATTGCGCCAATCCTCTATTTCAGGCCTTGGAAGCTCATCACTCTTATTAGGGTTAGCATCTAATACAAAGTCAAGCTTCTCCATCTCAAGGAATAAAGCGAGTCTTTGAACCTCCGCACTATCAAACAGGGTCTCATAAAAGCCGAAGAAGACATCCTCTCGCGGGAAGGCCGCCAACAAGTTCTTGACTGCGAGATCATACCTGGCTCGCTCAGAATACTGAGGGACATGGAGGCTATTTCGGAAGAGGTCGTAAGCACTTTTGTTGCCACCACGATTCGCACTTTTCATTGCCTCCATTTTGCATTGCGACCACATCCGCTCTACTGGTTCACGCATGAGAAACACAGCCTTAGTTCGATAAGGGATAAACTCTCTTATGTGGCGCAGCTCAACATCGCTCAGTATTGAATATGATGGAGTTATTTCGCCCAAGACTTTATGATGGGGCTTAAGCCGCCTACGAAAGAAGGCCAAATAGTAATCCTCTCCACATTCCATCGCAATTCTCTCAAATGCATCACTTTTAATCATCTTTTCCCCGTGCTGCTTTAGGAGCTTCTCAAGCTGAGCGGCCCTATTTATTGGCCTGAAGAAGCCTGGATGAAAGCGGCGGTCCCAATAATGAAGCTCCTTGATTGGCGACATCATGACCTCCCTCTGAGCTGCAAGCTGCTTATAGAGCCAGCTAGTGCCACATTTTTGTGCACCAACTCCAAGGAGAAAGATTGGTTCGTTCGCCATTGGTCAATACGCCTCAGAGGTGGGACCACAATTTGGTCGAATTGCCCAAGGGTCCTGCAGAAGTCAGTGTAGGAGAAGACATGCCCATGAGTCAATTTACTGGGGAGGAAACTACTGAAACTCCAAAAGAAGATAAGACGATGTGTGGTTCAGAGCATTAGAAGCAAAGAGATGAGCTCTTGGCCATAGTCTTAAATCTTAAGTCGCATTTAATTTCCAACTGTGCAGCGCTACTATATTGTTCCAGTCGACAAGGAGATGCGAGGAAACTTGCGTCTCGATTCAGCAATTCATGCCGGGAGATTAAGCCAGGTTGAGCCGAGTGATGCCATCAGAAATGCTGCCTATAAAGACTTGATGCTATTCAGCTAACTGGCGCTGGCTGATCATGCAGGCTTTATCAATCGATCGCGGCAGCAGAAGCGAACCAATCAGTCGTTGGCTCTTCCCCGTGCAGATTCCTGCGATCTACTGCACCAAATAATTGGCATGATTATCTACAAGCTTCAAGCCTGCCGCTGCCGTACAGCCTGAGCCAGCCGGGAAGGGCCCAAGGTCTACCCTTGACAAAGCGAGAGTCTTCCATACTATAGCGAGAATTGACACGTCAACTCATACATGGAAAGGTCTAGGGCCTTGAAATCAGATCGTTCACAGAAAATAAGAGAGCGGGAGACTCCCCTACTCCAATCTCTGCTCCCTCGCTGGATGCGAAAGGATAAATACAATCGTCGAGGTGTCAAGCCATTCTCCATCACCGGGGAGGGATTCATTAGTAAGCCCAGCAAAGCGGGTCCAATCGGTCGCGGAGGCAATTATATCGAAAGAGGCTCTGGGGCTGCGCTGTTCTTGTTAAAACAAGGAGGCGCAAATGTCCCTGTTGTCAATGGTGCCCCCGGGTCAAGGTATCTGTCCTTCAGTACCAATGGTCGCGGCAGTGATCGCGATCGCTCCGAGTATTCTCCCACTCATTATGGATTCAAGAGCTCCGGATATTACAAGTTTGGCAAGTCCTATAATCTCAGCTTTGACCTTCGCATTCCCAACAGTTCTTCTGCCACAAAAGGATTTTATTACTTGGCTCAGTGGTGGCAGGGTAATGGTGTAGGACCTGTTGCTGGAATAAGGCTCAAAAGGGGAACTTCGCATACACTTCAATTTGTCAAAAAGGGTACCGCTCCTGGCGCACCCAGAGGTGTGTCAATAACGGATGTGATTACAAATTACTCTCTGAAACCAGGGGCATGGCAGCGGGTAAGCATCAACTACAACATTGATCCCTTGAATAGTGGATTCTTCAATATTGCAGTCGACGGAAAGGAGATTGGTCGATTTAGTGGAAATATTGGATCAAGAAAGCCCCCGTTCAGCTATAGGGTAAAGTTTGGCATCTACAAGCAGAGCGAACAGTCCCTATTCCAGGCGGATTTCGACAACATTGTGCTTTCCTAAGAATTCTCTGGGCAACAGGGGGGGGGTAGAGAAGCAGCTGAACAAGCGCCTCACCGCCCCCCCCCCGAGTTCAAGGCCAGGGTCGCCAGGGAGGCGATCAGTGGCCGCAAGACGATCCAGGAGATCGCCGCTGATCACACCATCCATCCGATCCAAGTGTGAGGTGGGTGAGCAATCCCATGCGCCGCATGGATTTGCTTCCCCTGCCCGGTGGATCTCAGACTGGTCATGGAAGTGGGTCAGATCTCGGCGATTGACATTAGCCACATCTCCCTCCAGAAAGGATTTCTGTACCTGGTGACGATCGTTAATCTCTTTTCTAGTCATATGCTCAGCTGGAAACACTCCAAGAGCCTTGACACGGAATTCTGCCTGTAGGCTCTGAATATTGCGTGGAAACTGGCCGCAAGCCTCAGAGCTTCCACTCCGACCAGGGATGCAGTTCACATCGACGGACTTCGTGGCCAGGCTGCAGCAATCCAACAGCAATCCAATCTCCATTCAGATGTGCCGGCGTCGACACAAGATGGGCAAAGGCAGCACAAACAGCGCACAGCCCTCAGCTGAATATAAACTCCCGAGACACTTCGGACCTGCCATCAAAACAATGGCGCAATTCTGAGTCGTTCCCTTCCATCTCTCGAAGTCGCCGATCCCGGTCCGACATGATGTAATATGCGAATCAAGTCAACCCTGTGAATGGAGTTAGGGCATTGGCAGTGGCAAAGTCAAAAACTGGCCCATCCCAGAAATCCAGTAAGGGCAAGCGATCCAACCGGTGGTTGGCACCGTTGCGGCGGTTCACCAGATTCCTCACTCTGAGACCGAAGCGCTCACCGCATCAACGCTTGGCTGAGCTGCTCGACCAACCCGCCAAGCGCACGCCTCAGGAATGGAAGGCCTGGCGCAAGGCCACCGTGGAGCGTGTCAAACAGCTGCTGGCCAGCAACAAGGGCGTTGTGGCGGCCCGGGAGCTCAGCCGGGCCATGCTGCAGGATCCCGAGTTCCCCGTGTTTCAGGAGCTGATGCAGGAGGCCATCAGCATCAAGCTCAAACGCGATGTGAAGGCTGGCCAACCGGATCCCTGGGCCGATCTCCCCAAGGACCTCAGAGCCCAGGCCCTGCAGCTGGAGGGGTTCCAGCTCTATGTGGAGGAAGTCGAGCAGATGCTCAACAAGGCCGGCTTCCCCCAGCTTCCAGCTCCCCGACCCAAAGCGAAGTAGCCCGGCCGTTCACGTCGACGCGCAGTCCGTTTCACAGAGCCCCAGCAGCGTCTCCGCCCGCGCTTCGAACGAGTGGTTCTGCGCGGTGATCCGGCTCAGCCTCCTCAGCAGCCCAGGGCTCGATCGGCACGCCAGGACCCGCTCCAGGGTCGCTGCGGGCTCGTCTTCAGGCCCGTGCACGAGCACCCCCGCACGGAGTTCCTCGGGGCAGCCGGGGGCCATGTCGGTGATCACCGGCACCCCGCAGGCCAGCACATCAAAGACCCGGTTGTTGAGGTAGCCGAAATCGCGCATGGCGCCGTGGTGATCATTCAGCACCGCCAGGCTCTCGGCATAGAGGCCTGGCAGGGCATGGTTGCTGATGCTGCGATCCTGCACCTCGATTCCATAGGCCTCCCAGCCGCTGCCGATCACCGTCAGAGGGAGCCCGCTGCGAGCGAAGGCCCGCACGATGGGACGGTCAACCCCCCGGGTGTTACCCACGAACAGCAGCCCCCGGGAAGGCCACAGCGGCGGGCCTGGCTTGCGGAAATCGGTGGCCTGCAGAAGCGTGTGGGTGGGCTTACCGCTGAGGTAGGCCAACCGCTGGCGATCCTGGGCGGAGGCCACGAACAGCCGATCGTAGGCCGCCAGTTCTCGACCACTGACATCGAGCGGCCAGCTGATCTGCCAGAGCAACCGGGTGCGATAGGACGCCTGGGCCAGCCACTCCGCTTTGGGCCGGAACTTGCCGCGTAGCACGAGCAGGCCTGTATCAGGGGGTGGCGCGCTGGCGCGCTCGTAGGTGTCCCGGAACAGCAGCCGGCTGCCCACCCCCCGGGTTCGAAGCGCGCGCTGGAGGCTCTGGGCAAAGGCCACGTCGCCCCATCCCGCCAAACCGCTCGGATCACTCGGCGCTGCCACCAGCAGATCGAGATGTCTCAAGCGGGGCGCGAAGATGGGGCTCCATCCTCACCCGCCTGGCCGCCCTGGACGTCCATACGCGCCTCAACCTGGAGCTGCTGCTGCACCGCCACTACAGCCTGCCCGGAGTACGCCGCTATGCCTTCACCCCCGGGCTGGATCGGATGCTGCTGGTCAGCATCGGCTCGTGGCCAGCCGATCCGTCGCCTGGAGTGGTGATCACCTCCCCGGAGCTCCGTCCTCCGGAGGCCCGTCCATTAGCCCCTGACCTGGAGGACGCCATCGGCCTCCTGCCGCTCAGCTGGGCTCGGGGCCTCGCCCAAGACAGCCCGCTGCGGACCGCGGCGGACTGGTTGGCGCATGGATCGAGCCCCTTGAGTCTGGCGGCGCTTCCCTGGTCGTCCTGCAGGGACACGGCTGCCAACCTGCCAGCCGTGGAACCCCTGGTGGAACCACGGTCAGCGTCCGCCCTGGCGCAGGAGGTGGACCGTTACCGGCAGACCCTGCTCGCTCCTGCCGCCAAGGACGCCGAGATCGCCGCCGTGCTGGATGGGCTGCAGCGCGAGCGGCGTCTGCGGCATCGCATCGACCCGCGATGCTGGCCTGGCCAACGCTGGCGGCCCGCTCTCGAGCCCCGGAAGTGGCTGGAGGCTGGGAGGGAGTGGAGCCCTGAAGAGGCCGACCAGCTGGCGGCCCTGCTGCATCAACTGCCCGAGCCCGAACAGCCGTTCTTCGCCGGCCAGCTGGCCGAGGCCCTGCCCGCCTGGCTCGCGGCCGAACCCCAGCAGGCCTGGCGCTGGAACCTGGTCGCAGCGGTGATCGGCGGGTTCAACACCCGGGATCCGGCCCTGCTCGAACAGGGTCGGAAGCTGCGCCAGCAAGCCGTCAGCCTGGCCCTCGCGCTCGAGGCCCCGATGGATCGCGCCACCCAGCTGATCCGCCTGCTGGATGTGGAACTCTGTGCCGAAAGCTCCGCGGCCCTCACCAGGCTGGCGGAGGCCATCGACAGCGTGGGCGAGCAGATCGAGCAGGCCTCGACCAGGGGCGATGGGGCGCGGCGACGACTCCTGCAGCGTCAGCTGGCCGAGGCCCTGCGGGGCGCTGGCGGCAATCTCCAGTTGATGCAGCAGGTGGCCTTGAACCTGAATCCCGTCAGTTGCAGCCAGCTGCCCCAGCGGCTTCAGCCATCGGCCTGCCTGCAACTGCTCAAAGGCGTGGTCCTGCTGGATACGGCCACCGTGGATGACCTCCCGGAGGAGCGTCAGCAAGCCCTGGTGATGCTGTTCGAGCGGCTGTTGCCGCGGGTGTGGTGGCAGGCCGATCTGTTGCGGGTGCTCCTGCGGGATCTGCGCCGCTTTTGCCTCGACCTGGGTTGGCTGAGCGGCCCCAACGCGGCCCTGCTGCCGGGCCTGCTTCGGCTTCACCGTCACCAGCTGCCTCCCCCGAGTCCCCCCGGGGTCGACAGCGAGGCGGACTCGGATCCCACCCTGGGCCTGATGCGGCTTCAGCTGCTGCTGTTGCTGCGCCTGGGCGGTGCCCTCAGGGATCGGATCAAGCTGTTGCGACGGGTGCAGGAACTCTCCCCCGGAGGTGCCGCGCGCTGCTGGCTGGGCGGCGATGAGGCGCCGTTGCTGGAGGCGGCCTGCGCCGGCCTCGGCAACCACACCGTGTCCCTGCTGAGGCTCTGGGCCCAGGAGCGGGGTGTTCCCGCGTTGCTCCCCCTGCTGCCGGATCAGGGTGGGGTGGCGGCAGCCTTCGACGCTGTGCTGGATCACTGGAGGCGCCATTTTCCCCCCGCTGCGAAAGCCAGGGCCAGCGCCTCGGTGGCCGTGGTGATCACCACCCTGAAGCCCGATCTGAAGCGGCTGGAGCAGGCCTTGGAGTCGCTGTGTCTGCAGACCCTCGTCCCGGCGGAGGTGGTGGTGGTGGATGACGGCTCGCCTGAGGCAGTCGCCGAGGCCCTTGCGCAGCTGGTGGAGCGCTACCGCAACGAGCACCACCTTCCCGTCAGGCTGATTCAGCAGCTCGCCAACAGGGGCCAGTACGCCTGTCGCAATCTGGCGATCGACGCCACCACGGCGGAGGTGATCGCCATTCAGGACGATGATGACCTCTCCCATCCGCTGCGGCTCGAGCGCCAGTGGCAGGCACTTCAGGGCGGAGGCCTGGCCAGTTATGCCCAGCACATCCGGCTCGATGAAACCAGCGGCAAGCCACAGGCCGATGGTGATGGCAGCAGGGTGGTGGGGGATGGCATCACCACCCTGATGGTTCGACGCAGCACGGCCGTGGCCCTGGGAGGCTTCTATCCGGTGCGCTCCAGGGGTGACGTGGAGTTCCGGAACCGACTGCAACGGCGGTATGGCGAAGCTGCCCTGCACTGGCTGGAGCAACCGCTGTACCTGATGCGCGGAGCGCCCACCACCATTTCATCGGGATTCGAATACGGCTGCAGCCTGCGCCTGCCGACCTGGCGCCGCCTGATCCGGGAGGGCTATCTCGCGTGATGCCACGGCATGGAACGGCGACGGAATCGGGCACGCAGGAGGCTTCGGCCGACCGATCGGGTGCTCCGGTGCTGATCGGTCTGACGACCATCCGCGGTCGGGAAGGGGCCCTGAAACGCACCCTGGCCAGCCTGCTGGGCCAGATCCCACCAGGGGATGGGCGGCCCGTGGAGCTGCACCTCTTCCTGTCGCATCAGCCCTACCTGCTGGATCAAGGCTTTGCCGAGACGCCGGCGTTCATCGAGCGGCTGATCCGGCGCTCACGCCGGGCACCGGTGCGGCTGCACTGCCACTTCGTGGCGAACACAGGCCCCTACCGCAAGCTGCTGCCGCTTCTGGAGATGCTCACCGAGGAGCAGCAGGCGCTGGATCCCTACCTGATCACCGCCGACGACGACACGCTCTACCCCCGGGACTGGCTGATCCGCCTGCTGGAAGCCCAGGAACGCCTCCAGTGCGTGGTGGGGTTTCGTGGGCGCCGCATGGTGATCGAGCAGGGCACGATCGCGCCATACCACAGCTGGATCAAGCATGATCCCTCCCTGCTGGAACCGCACCCCCTCACGGTGCCCACCGGCAAGGATGGCATCTGTTACAGGCTCAGCCAACTCCACGCCGGAGTGCGCGACACCGGCCGAGCCCTGGCCCTGGCTGGCCATGCCGACGATCTCTGGTTCAAGCACCACACCCTGATGCTCGGGGTGCCGAGTGCCCTGCTGAACCCATCGCTCCGGCTGGAATTTCCCGAGCTGACGGCCTCCGGACGGCGGATCCGCCCCTCACGCCCGAGCGGCCCGATTCACAGCCTGTTTCTCAGCATCAACAAGAGTGGAGGCAATGATGCTGTACTGCGTCGGCTGGTGGATCCCACCATCTACCCCCTGGTCGAACCATCACCTGAACCGTCAACGGAACAGCCCACCGAAACGTGATCCCCCATCGAGCCGGGTGAAGGCGCCGGCACCCCGTCCACGATCCTCACGGTCCGGCCAGCGAGCCGATGCCGCACAGCCGCGAGCATCGAGGCCTCGGCCGATCCCAGCCACGGGACAAAACCCAGCTGATGGGCACCGTCACACGCCACCCCGCCCTCGGCACTGAACGGGAGCTCCAGCAACACGTGGTGACAGATCACGCCCTCGGGACAGCCAAGAACGGCCAGCCGATGGCGCAAGCCAAAGGGAATCCAGAGGTGCAACGAATGGCTCTGCGCCAGCCGGCGGATCGCCTCCAGCCAGCCGGTGGGCCAGTGCGGCGTCTCAGGCCTTTCCTCAACGAACTGTTCGGCACTGTGAAGAATCAGATGCAGCTCAGCGTGGTCGCCGTCGATCTCAAGCAGCGACGCAGGGTGAACAGCAAGCCAAGCCTGATCACAGGCTGCCGCACCCAGAGGGCTGCCCACATCGGGCGAAGCGAGCTCATGGGCACGGTACTGGCGGAGGCGCTCTGCAAAGAGCAGCTGGCGGTAGTGACGCAACCACAGCCAGTGATCGGTGATCGAGCGCGAACGGGCCCGGGGCTGCTCGTGCCGCAACCAGGGCTTCGGCCCGGCGAAGTGGATCAGGGAGAGGCCCTCGACACAACCTTCCAGATACTGGACCAGATACTTGATGTTGCAGTTGAAGTTGATGGGCAGCAGCTCCAGGGGTTGATCGGCCAGCAATTGATTCCAGATCTTCTGATCGGCAAACCCATCCAACAGGGGACAAGCTGGCTGGCCGGCACGGCGAATCAAGGCAGCGATCCGATCCAGAAATGTGGCTCCGAGCGCCCAACCAGGCAGCGAGAGCACACCGGAATTGATGATCGGGCGCCTGGTGTGGGAACTGACCAGTGCGTAGGGCCTTGCGCCGCAGTCCACCACGGCCCGGAAGGGCTCCCCCGGTGCCCACAGGGGATCGAGGGGGCCGACGATCAGAACATCCGAGTCCAGAACAATGACACGCTCGAAGTTCTGGAGGGAAAAGGCAAAAATGTTGAGGTAGCCCAGCAGGCCGATGCGCTCGCGATTGGGGGAGTCGGTCGGCAGATCAGAGGCCCAGTCAGGGTTCGGGACATCGAAACGAACCCGTGCATAGATGGTGGCGAGCTGCTGCTGGTGAAAAGGAGTCAGCGAGCCATCATGAAAGACGACAAACGGGCTGGAGAGATCCGGATAGATGGCGAGAAGCGAGAGCAGCAACGCTTCCAGGCCCGGATAGAAACGGGCATTGGCCACCGTGACGAAGGCCACAGCCGTTCCGGGGTTCTTGGCCTCCAACTGACCCAGGTGTCGCTCGGGAAACCAGTGCCGAGGCTCAATGGGCGATAGATCGTCGCCACCCAGGGAGTGAGGCTCGTGCTCGGGTGCATCCGAATGCCAGCAGGCCAGATCGAGCCGTCCATAGGGAGGCTCCAGGGGCCGCAATCGCTCTGCCGTGAGCTGATCCTTGAGATGCTGAAGTCGCTCGCGTAAGCGATCACGCTGGAGACGAGCGGCATCGCGTTGGGAACGCAACCGCTCGATGTCGTCCTGACTTGGTTGACGGCGCCAAAACAAGCGCTGTTACTGCCGGCGGGTGATGCCCAGAACGAAACTCGCCATCCCCCAGCCGACCAGGATCAGGCCAACCATGGAGAGGAAACCCTTCCAGCGCCAATCCAGGGACTGCATGGCCGGGACTTCGGGATTGCTGAGCAGGACAAGAAACTTGAGCTGGCGTTGACTTTCGAGCCGGCTGTTATCGGCGGCCAACTGGGCAGCCTTCACAGATGCCTCAGCAAAGGCGACTTCCGTTGTGAGGTTTCTGGACTGGTTGAGCAACTGGTTAAAGTTCATCGCATCAGGCCCAACCAGCTTGGAACGTTCCTCCTCGATCTGATTCTTGAGTTCAATGATCTGGTCAGTCACATAGATGACTTCAGGACTGCTTGGATCCAGGAATTGACGACGCAGCCTACCCTCTTCCACCTGAAGATCGACCAATCGTGTTTCCAATGCCGTGATGTAACTACTGGTGGCAGCAGCACGGGCCTCAGGATTCACATCGCCTTGAGCATCGTTGAACGAGGCCAGATCGAGTTGGGCCTTGGCCAGACGTTGGCGAGCAACATCAAGTTCCTGCTCAGCAAATCGCTGCTGATTACGACTGATATTCTGATTGGAAGTATTCAGAAAGTTTTCAGCTTCGTCGAGGAGAAGACGGTTAAGCTTGTAAGCTGTATCAGCCTTCAAGCCGGTTGTCGTCATCTGAATGACGCCAGTGAGGTCCTGCGGAACAACAGTCACTTGGCGACGGAAGAAAGCAAGCTTTTGGTCAAAGTTTGCGGGCGTTGGCATGCCGGCAAAGGGATCGAAACCTGCCCTGGCATAGCTGACCTCAGGTTCCAGCTTGACGAACACACGCTTCATCACCTCAGGAGAAGTGAGATAGACAGCCAGAAAGCGGCCATCTTCAAGGGATCCCAACATGGTGGGGCCTGCCAGCACTGTGCCTAACAATGAAGGCGTCACACTGTTGGGAGCCTGGGGCAGTCGAACAATGAAGTCAGACGTGACCTGGTAACGGTTACGACCAATAATTCCAAAATATAGAATGCCACCAAGCAGCACGATGGCCGAAATTCGCTTGGGACCAGGCTTCAACCAGCGGAGTTGCTCCCTTGAAAGGCTGGGTAACTGAAGACGTCCAAGCAGGCCAGGATTACGACCTGCACCGCTTCCGGGATCGCCCGGAAGCTGCCCCACATTAGGAAGCTCATCTTCGGCCACACCAATGGCACGAAGAACAGCGGAGAAACTGGCCGTCACTCGAGACGCCAGGCGACGGCCAGCATCTCCAGCCGCAAGGCCCAGGCGAGCCAAACGATCCTCGAAGGAAGCACGAGAGTCATGCCTCGAGGAGCGTCGAGAACGGCCACCCAACAAGGGCGCCGCAGCAGAGCCGTGAGCTTTCATCCTTGGGATCCTAACACGAACAACAATCCCCGCTCACCATTAAAGCGATTCAAAACTCAACTGGCAAGGGCCGACCAGAATATCAATCCTCATCTGAAAGCAGAAGGGATTCATTGTTGTCATAGATAAAAAATCCAATGCCGATCAAAAAAACGGTTGACCAGATAAGGTATGCAGCAGAGACACCAGGTATTGGGTAATCAGAGTTGAAGGAATGTCGCAACAGCTCAATTCCATGGGCTAGGGGGTTCCAGAGAATCCAGCCTCTGAAAATATTTGGAATTGCGCTGATCCCAAAAAAGATGCAGGATGTGAAGAGAAGCAGCCTCCGCACAAGAACCCTCGCGAGGGATGCAACGAATGGTAGGCGATGACCGACGATCAAAGTTACCAATCCGACCCCAAACGCCAGAAGAGATAGCATCAAAAAGTAAAATATTGCCAATCCAGGCTCCTGCACCACAGGCTTCCATTCATAAAGATAGGAACCAAACACGAATGCAAGGAGCAAGACCGCAAAGACCTGCGTGTCAAGTAAAGCCGAACCAAGCAGAGAGTCAATCGGCCTGATTCGGCTGAAATAGGTTAACTTTGCATTCTTCTTAACCCCCGTGAGGGCCTTGATGGCCACCTCCGAAAACATGAAGAAGCCAACGAAACCAATGGCAAGCCAAAGAACTGGATTGATGTAGTCAGGCTGCAAGCCACCTTGGGTACCAAAGAGGCGAAAAGCCATGAATGTTGAGATAAAGACGAGAGGTTCGACGAACATTCCGGCAATACCCATTGGCCCCTTTGAAGAGCGAAGTCGCATATCCCGCTGGGCGATAGCGTTCACGATTCTGATTTGCAACAAGATTTTCTGGATGATCACCGCATCAAGCCCCGAACATCCTTTTGATCACCGAAGCCATCATCAGAAGAAACGTCTCCGCCATTATCATATTGGCGGTAATCAACCAATTCATTCATACTTTCTTCGATCTCTCCCTGGAGATCGGAATGCTGACGAATGGAGCGACTCAGAGAGCGGTCTTTGCGAGCAGTCCGCTCTTCAAGCGCAATCTTATTGCATTCCGCAAGATCACCCTTGAAGACAATTTTACCATCCTTGAGAACAATTCCTTCGTCACAGTAATCCACAGCAAAATTCTGGGAATGAGATGCCTCAGCGATCAGGGTTCGGCCAAGCAGGCGACGATCCACCAGTCGCTTGACCTGCTCCATGAAGGGCACGGCGGCCCGACAATTCCAGCCTTCCCAACGCTGGACGGGGTACACCTCAAACTGGAAGGCAAGACTGACAGCCAACTTGAAGCGATCGCGCATTCCAGATGTGTAGGCCTCTATGGGCTCATCGAAGAGGTCACCGAGGTCGCAGAGTTTCTCGATGAATTCCATCTCCTTCCCATCATCATCCAGCGAACCATAAATGGAGATCAGGAATTCAGCATTCGCCCTTCCTGTTAAGACAGGCGTGAGGGGCATGCGTGATCCGATCGACCAAGAGGAGGTTCCACCCACCAGAATTTCACCACTGGTGACCTGTTCATGGCCAGCCAGGCAGTTCAGAAACGCACGGCTGTTGTCCAGTGTTGGCGCATAGACGGCCAGCCGAGTACCGGGTTCGATGGTGATGGACACATCATCGAGCACCACAACGGATCTGCCCCCTCCCGTCGAAACGCGCTTCGTGACCCTGTCGAACACCACCATGCCGGCGGGGAGTTCATGGGGCAAGAGCTTCGGGGTGACCGTTGGTGGCTTGACGGCCTTCGTCAACACGAGCCAGCCAAACAAACGGCCCCCATGGTAACGGGGGCTGGCAATGGGTTCCACGGTAGGGCGACCGGCTTGATGATCCGCAAGCCGGTCGCGTGGAACCACGGCCATGGCCTTGGCCCAGGCATGGGCTGGCGGGGGCATCGCCAAGCTCACCCCACTGGTCCCGCCGACCCCTGTGGCGCACTGGCGAGACTGCGCTCCCGGTGTCGCCGCAGCCACCCCTCAGCCCGGCGCCGCAGGCCTTTCTGACAGCGACCCTCCAGGCGATCAAGCAATTGGTCCAGACCCAGATGGAGCGCCGGGCTGGCCACCAGAGCCGCCGCAGGCAGATCCGCCCAGACCATGGCCTCGGCTACGAGCACGGCGGAGCCTGACTGCAGGGCCGGGGCCAGGCTCGCCTCAAGGCCAAACGAGAGATGGTTCTGCCACTCACCCAGGCCCTCAACGCGGCTGGCCACCTGCTGGATCAGCAGCTCCGCTCCATCCCAGCAGGCCCTGAGCCGCGTCCTGGGCTGGAGTGTCAGGCCCGCCACGCCATAGGGCTTTGAAACGTAATCGAAGAGGTCAGGTCCGCACTGCTGCAGGCGAGACGGGTCCAGGAGACCTCGCAGGGGGCGGATGGGCCGCCCGAGGAAAGTCTCCAGCTCCTGTTGGCTGACGGGCGGCTCGAGCTCCACCTGGCAGTGGCGCCGCCGTTGCAGCCTCATGGCCGATCCGCCGAAACCGGCTCTGGCCCCCCTGAAGGAAGCAGATCCTCCAGCTCACAGACCGGGAAGCGGTTGATCGCCCGGAGGGCGGCGCGGGCCTTGTCGCGCAGCTGCTGGGTGACCAGTTCGCAGTAGGGCACCTGAGCCAGCAGGTCGACGGTGCGGCGGAGCACACGCACCAC